>JAFGDI010000022.1 GCA_016932145.1 Sedimentisphaerales bacterium | reverse complement strand
TTTGAATATGTATATTTCCCGCCAGAGCCGGGTACTGCTGAATTCCTGATCTATTCCTATGGTGCTGATGGCGAAGAGGGTGGTGATGGTGAAAATGCTGATATAAGTAATCAGACAATAGTAGAGACAGCCGAAACAGGTCTCTAAGAAGTAAAATGTTAAAAACAGGAAAAAAATTACAGGCTCGGCGGGGGCTCTCCCTCGTCGAGCTTGTGGCAATTTTAGTGATCATGTCTTTGCTCGTTGGGCTGGGGCTGGTGCCGGCGGTCCGCTTTGTAGAAAAGAGCAAGTATGATGCTGATGCCGATATACTTGATAGTTTTTTGCAGAATGCTGTGGCTCATGCTGTTTTGCATAGTTGTAAGGTAGAAGTGGTATTTTCACTTGAAGCCGGCACTTTTGAAGCTTATGAGATATTTGAAAGTAAAGACAGTCTTCTGGGGGGTAGTGCATCGGCTCCGGCTGACATTGTTGCCGGGGCAGTAGCCGGTCCGCTTGTGTCGGCAGACAGTAATAGCGAATTGATCTTGGAGGGCGAGCCATTAGAGATGTTCTTTATTGATAGTATTCGCCCGGAAGATGGTGCTGAGATAATGGACGGCGAAGTTGTCGTTCGTGCTGATGGCGGCGGATGGGTTGAGTCGTTTATTGTTGCTCTGGCCAGTGAGGACGAAGAAAACTGGCAGTGGCTCAGATGTGATCGCGGCACAGTTGGTGTGCGAACATATCGGGTTGATAGCAGGCTGCCAGTGGCCAGAGACAGCCTGGACTGAGTATTGTTTATTATGATAAGAAGAGCCAGACAATCAGAAAAGGGCTTTACCCTGACCGAGGCAGTAGCCGCAGTTGTTTTGCTGGGTATGCTGCTTGGCGGTATTTATAGTGTACTGAGTAATAGCAGTACAAGTGTATCTCGCAGCCTGCTCAGAGAGCGGGCCGTTGAAGTTGCTCGCAGGCATATGGAAATGCTGCTGGTGACTAAGCAGGAGCCTGAAAGTACCGGTCTGGAAACTGTTGACGATCTGGACGAAGATTTTATATGGCAGCTTGACCTGGAGCGTGAGCCGGTGGGGCAGGTGGCGGCTACTTTGGAAAATACTATAATTCATGCTACCGTAACTGTAAGTTATAATGGCCAGGATAATAACATGACCCCGGTAGAATTGCACCGGTTCTTTGCTACCTTGAAACCCAAGCCGGGTAATGTAGTAGCTGTGCCGCTCAAGACAGCCTATGAATATGATGAGTCGTATCAGGAATTGAAAAATCTTCTTGGTCGTGACCCGACTGTAGAAGAAATGATCGAGTATCAGTTTAAAATGGAAAATTAACAGTGCTTTGCTGATCGAATATTATGTGCTATAAGGCAAAAAAAATAAAAGGATTTACGCTGGTCGAGTTGATAGTAGTTCTGGTAATTACTACTATTACCCTGATCGCTGTGCTGGAATTATATCAGAGCTGTATCAAGTTCACTATGCAGTTGCGTCAGCGTATGGCACAGGCTACGGCTTTGAATTTCTGTCTTGACCGCATGGCTACGGAAATAACAGATGCCCTTAGTTCCAATGCCGTATTGGAAATTGTCAGCGGTGATCGTGAAAATATTGTCAGCGGTGTCAGGCTTACTCAATATGACAGTGATGATGAAAAGAGAATATATCGTCAGTTAGAATGGGTTATTGCCGCCGATCAGAACGATGGTAACACTGTGTATCGCAAGGAATTTCTCCTGCTTGATGATAATGCCAGTGATATGTACCATCCGATCTGCGACCGGATAGCTGATTTTAAGATCGAACTGGTTAATGGCGAAGGGCTGGAAGACCCTAATGCTACAGCACCATTAATGCAGTTTAGTGTGGAAAGCTATATTGATGACAGCAGTGATGTTACCTTTTTGGCCAGCCGGACATTTTGCTTAAGAAGAAATGATTCGCTGGGCGTTCCTGATATGGACACCCTGCAAGATCAACTTGATACCATTGCTGAACAAAGGAAACGATAGGCATTTTATTTGCTACAGGCCCAATATGATAAGATCGTCAGACAAGACAATAAGCACTAATACCTTCTGTCATGAGAGCAGACGCAGGCGTGGATTTATTCTGCTTGTGCTGGTAATGGCAATGGCTGTGCTTTCGCTGCTGGCGATTGAGTTTCAGGCAGAATCGGCATTGCAGTTGAGGATGAGCAGTCATCGTCAGGATGTGATCCAGTGTGAGTATGCTCTGGAATCTGGTCTGGCGGCTGCTGGTAAGCTCATTCAGGAATATCATGAAGAGATGCTGCGTAAGATACGCAATCCGCAGCCGACTGTTTCGCCGGAAAGTTCTTTGTCTGAAAAAGAGGCCAAAGAGCAACTGGAAAAAATTAAGCGTGAACTGGGGCTTGATAAGCTGGAAGGGCTAACTGACGAGCCCAATGAACCTAATACTACTGATCCGAATTCTCCGGAACTTACCGATGACCCTAATGCTACTCTGGGTATGGCCCCGCCGGAGTGGAAGGATCATCTGCTTAAACAGGTTACTGTTGAAGTGGGTAAGGCCCAGGCTGAGATATTTATCTATGGCGAAAATTACAAATTGCCTTTGATCTGGGCGATGCAGTCTCCTTTTGCCGGAGTGCCGGGCAGTAAGTCTGGTGGTCTGGGTATGGTAAGAGATCTGCTGACTAATCTGGAGGTTGACGCTGCCAGAACAAACGAAGTGATGCGATATCTGGGCACTCTAACGCAAGATATGGAAGTGCCATATTGCCCCACGATGATCAAGAGGGCTGATCGCTGGATAAGAAGTGGTAAGAGTTACACCAATGAGCAGGTAAATCTGCTCACAATTAAGAATCACATGCTCTTTTCTTCTCTGGGCGCACAGTGGTTCAGAGATGTTAATGATGAACGCTATCCTGAATTTAAGGAGATGCTTACACTGTCCAGTAATAATCTCATCAGTGATTATCTGGGGTTGTGGGGGGCGATCAGGATAAATATCAATACGGCACCGGCAGAGGTGTTAGCTGCCGGGTTCAAAAGTGTGGGCCTGACTATGGATCTGGCCGAGAAAATAGTGGCTACCAGAAACGAAAAGGGGCTCTATCGCTCTCCGATCCTGATCCGGGAAATTCCCGGACTCGAAGAGATATATACAGCTATATATCCAATGGCCGATGTGATCGACCATGTATATACAGTTAAGATAGTCGCCCGTTCCGGAGAGGTTACTGAAACGAAATCAGCCTGTTTTTATCGACTTGGCAAGAAGCTGGAAATACTGGCAGTATTCTAAGTAAAATGATATAGGAGTTTAACTGTGGCAAGTACAAGTTACGGTATATTTTATAATGGACAAACAGCACTGGGTGTTGAGATAAATGGCAGCGGCCCTCAGCTCTATTGTAACTTTATAGAGGCGGTTGCCAATGCCCGTGGTTGCGGCATTGAGCAATTGCGCGAGGTCTCACGCAAGATGTCTGGCAATAAGCCAGTTGCCCTGGCACTGGGCGGCACATTATATATGAGTCATGACCATCGCAGCGAATTTGAAGATATTCAACAGGCTGCACAGACCTTGCGTTTTGATATCGAAGATTCACTCGCGGTTGATGCTGATAATATAGCTGTGAGCTATCAGGAAAAGCCTACACTCACAAGTACGGTAGATATGATAGTCTATACCGCATCTCGCAGTGTCTTGACCGAGATATTCGAGATGATGGAGCAGGAGGGCTCTGATCCGCTGGCTGCAATGCCGGTGAGCGCGGCCTGGCAATATTATCTGCTTAATGCCGGTTGTACTGGTCAGTCAGCTATTTATCTGGGACGCAGTGCCGGCGATCTGCAACTTATGGTGCTAAATGACAATGGTCAGCCGGTAACATGTCGTAAGTTCCCTATTAGCGGCGACCAGACTTTTTATGAAACATTGAAACTGGAGCTTAATCGCTGCTGTCTTACCGCTCTTACTGGTATGGTGGTTGAGAAGCTGTATTATCATAGTGATGGCATATCTCTTACTCTGGTTTCTGATATGGCTTCTGACCTGGGCCTTGAGTTAGAGGCTTTACCTCAGGAATCATTTGTTCGGGCGGCCGCGACAGGTGCGGCTCTGGCAATTCAGAAAGACACCCCGGCTTGTAATTTCCGGGCTGATGATATGGAGCCGGTATCGATTAAGAAAGATCGTTTTAAGGCCAAGCTGGTTATGTCTGCTTTGGTTTGTGCTTTCTTGTGCAGTTGGATATTCTGGAATGCTGTTTATACAGTAAGGTATAATTCTCTGGTAGAAGATTCGGCTAAAAATATTGCTGCTGCCGCTGATGCCTGTCGGGTCAGTACCAGGTCAGCAGCTAAGATACCTGTTGATATTGAGCGAAAACTTATGAGCTTCAAACAAATGCTCTCAGGCACCGGCACTCTTAATAGTGAGTCGGCAGTTAATACCTTTAATCTTACCCTTAATGCTCTGAGCAGGCTCAATAATGAATTTGACCTGGTAGTAAGTTCTATGACATTCAAGCCAGAAGAAGTAAAGCCTTTTTCTGGCTCTGTAGCAGACCTCGAGGCTCTTGAAGAACTTCGTCGAGTTCTTACCGATGATAAGTCTGGCCTGGCTATTATTCAGGAAACCTCGAATAATACCGGGGAAAGACAGAGCTTTGAAATGCCGCTGGCGCCCGGTCGTAAGAAATGATTATGTACTTTGTAAGCTAAAAAGAGGATACGCAAATGGAAATAAATCGTGAAAGTCTCAAAAAAGCCCAAACCTGGATGGTACTGGCCCCGGCGTTATTACTGCTCCTGGGTGTTGTCGTTATGTTCAATATGCATAGTGCCAGGGCAATGGCCCAAACAAAGGTCAAGGTTGCAAAAAAGGTTGTTGCTAATGCCAATGAGATAATTAAAATTTCTCAGGAGGCCAGACTGAGCCTTTCGGGCAGTGCCGGCAAAGAACAGTTCGAGACGGTTGAGTCTATGAAAAAATGCGCTGAAATTGCCAGGATACCTGAAAATAACATTCCACGCATATCCGGCGATAAGGGTAAAATGCTCAGAGATGGCAGAGAGGTTTTACGCGAACGAGTTGAACTCAATAATGTGCGAATGGAACAGATTGGCTTGTTTATAGATTATGCCGAATCAAATTATGAATCGTTACGCTGTAATAATATTGCTATAACACCATCAGCGAACAAGAGCGATAAGGATCGCTGGAATACCACCTTGCAGTTCGAACATATTAAATGAGCCAGCAGATATAAAAAACAGACAGGAGCAAAATTATGGCCAGGAAAATATTGTTTCTTAATAGTTCGCCCCGTATGAGCAGTAATACTAATATAGTGGTAGAATGGGTTGCTGAGACGATTGCAGGTAGCGGCTTTGATGTCGAAATAGTTGATATAGCCCAGATATATAGTAAAGTGCCAGGCTGTCTTGCCTGTATGGGCTGTCAGATGCATAAGGGTTATTTATGCGTTATTGAAGATGATGTGCAGAAGCTTCTGGCCCGGATACCCGAGTTTGATGCCGTTGTTTTTGCCACGCCTATTTATTTCTTCGGCCCTAATGCTCAGCTTAAAAGAGTGCTGGACCGCTGGTTGAGTCTGACAAAGCCTGATGAGTCTGGTAATGCTATTTTTGTGAAGAAAGATATGGTCTTAGGGCTGATCAGTACCGCCGGGGGCGAGCTTTCAGACGGGCTGGGGCTGGCTAACAGCAGTTTTATTTCCCTGGCCAATTTCGTCGGGCTGGACTATCATTCGCTACTGATACCAAACTGTCCTTATGAGGCCGGAGCCATACATAATGATCAGGCGATAATGGAAAAGGCCAGGTCATTTGCTGCCGAGCTTTTAGCCAGTGTCCCGGCATAAGATAAGCAATTATTCACTATATAATACTGCTCGCACTGGTGCAGCCTCGGCACCCTTCA
>JAFGDI010000237.1 GCA_016932145.1 Sedimentisphaerales bacterium | reverse complement strand
GGTTGCCACTACATTACATACACCTCGCTGGTGTGCCATAATACAGTCGGTATAACCTTCTACTACAATGGCTGCCTTTTCGGCGACAATGGCATCTTTAGCTGCATGCAGCCCGTAAAGATTGCTGCTTTTGTCAAACAGCTCGCTTTCTGGGCTGTTCATATATTTCGCCGGGTCACCGGCTAATGTCCTGCCGCCAAAGGCTATTACCCGCTTAAGGCTGTCCAAAACCGGGAACATTACCCGTTCACGGAACCGGTCATAATAGCCACCGCTATCTTTTTCTATCACTAAACCCAGCTTGTGCAAAGCTTTAAGGTCAATATTGTCGGCTCGCGCCGCATTTACCAAGTTGTCCCAGCCTTTACCAGCCCAGCCCAGTCCGAATTTGCGACTGGTTGCTTCGCTGATACCGCGACTGGCTATATAATCTCGGGCAATCTGCCCTTCCTGTTCATCGTCATATTGACAGCGATAATACTTCGCTGCCCAGCGATTCACCTGTTCCAAAGCGTTTCGGTCAT
Organism: Sedimentisphaerales bacterium; assembly: GCA_016932145.1. Lineage (GTDB taxonomy): Bacteria > Planctomycetota > Phycisphaerae > Sedimentisphaerales > SM23-30 > JAFGDI01. The sequence continues at coordinate 7,440 of JAFGDI010000237.1, read as the reverse complement.
ATTCACCTGCCGGTGAGGCGACCTTACCTGTACGCTCCGGCAAAATAATATTTGCCCGCTCGGCCAGATACTTAACCGACTCTGGAAAGGTCATTCTTTCCTTGAGCATTATAAATTTAATAACATCTCCGCCCGCACCACATGAGAAGCATTTGAATAACTGCTTACTCGGACTAACATACATACTGGGCCGACGGTCGTTATGAAAAGGACACAAACCCACAAAATCTTTACCTTGCTGTTTTAAGGCCATATATGTCCCCACAAGACTGACTATGTCAGTTGCTTGAAGGATCTCAGCTATATGTCTGTCCTCAAAATATGTTGGCAAGTTCGGTCCGTGTACTCTTATCTGTCCAGCTATCTGTCTTAACTCCGGTCAGGAGCTAACAAACACATAAGTATATATCATAAATGGGGAAGTGTCAAAAAGAACAGGTCAATAATTTTACCATAATCTTTATTATTTCGGATATAAAATCTCAAAAATTAACCATTTTTTTTTGAAAAAAAACAAAATTAAGGGCAGGGTGTCACAACTGTCGCTAATGTAACAGTTTATGTGAGGCAGGTTTTCCTCTTTTTTTTATTTTTTTGTCCGATTGTCCGATTGTCAGGTCATTATAACCGAAAATATTTCAAAAAAACTTTCTGGTAGCATATATTCTCCAAGGGTTTATGGACTTTCTTAAAAAATTAAAAGTTCATATCTGAACTTTGCTTTCAGCCTGAATTTCACTCAAATTATTCATGTGGTTAGATTTATATTAAAATACTGTTAAGGTATATCTTTCGTACTTCATTTCCATGGTCAGGCTGTATTGTCTATATCCTCCAACTCAACAGGTATTTAGCCATTGGTAACATGGCAGGTTGATATACTGGCACATTCTGCAATATTTTCTTATTACCTTACTGATTGCCAATTTTTATATTTTTTTTAGAACAGAAAATGTTATAATTTAAATGTTGAGCCTTTTTAAGCCGTATGCGTCTGATATGGCAAAAAACAGGTTGATTTGTTTCAAGTGTAGGAGCATTTGGAATGATTTCAGGAGGAGGATCAGCAGTACCATCTGCTCAATACCTGCCGTACTATAACTCAGACCTGAAACCAGAGGTTCTGTACATTTTATGTGATCAGGTTTTCGACTCGCATCTATAATAACATTGTCAGAGAGTATTAAAGTAAGAATTGTGTTTGTTTGGCTGTTTGTGTTATTAAATTTTAGCTACAGGAAAGAGGACGGTAATGAAAAGATTCAGTTTGATGTTATTTGTTTTGAGTGTTGTTCTGGCTATGCCGGTGCTGGCCAGTTGGGAGATGAAACAAGGCCCTCTTATGACCCGATGGGCCAGTGAAATTGATGTTAATAACCCGTTGCCAGAATATCCCCGGCCGCAGATGGTTCGTGATAAGTGGCTTAATCTCAATGGTATATGGCAGTTTCAGTCGGGGAACAGCACTGATCCCGTTCCTGTTGGTCAGACATTGACCGATGAGATATTAGTTCCGTTTCCTATGGAATCAGCTATTTCTGGAGTTATGGCGCACCACGAACGCTCCTGGTATCGCCGGACCTTTGAGGTGCCATCTGACTGGGCAGGCAAAAACATACTGCTCCATCTCGATGCTGTGGATTGGGAATCGCAAGTATATATTAACGGAAACAGCGTAGCAATCCATAAAGGTGGATATGATCCTGTTGTACTTGATATTACTCCTTATCTTAATGCCTCGGGCTCTCAGGAATTGATAGTGCGTGTATTTGACCCGACTGATAATGCCGGTTATCCTCGTGGCAAGCAGACTCTTCATCCCGGCGGTATAATGTACACATCTGTCAGTGGTATCTGGCAGCCCGTCTGGATCGAGCCGGTTGACCCTTATGCGGTTAGTGATCTCAAAATGACCCCTGATATTGATAATTCCAGGCTCAATCTGCGAGTCAATACGCTTTCTGCAACTGGCAATCTGACATTTAATGCAGTTGTTAAGAGTGAGGGCCAGGCAGTTGCCACTCTTTCAGGTGCAGCGCCAAATACCGACCTGGAGATAACTATACCCGATCAGAGATTGTGGTCGCCAAATGACCCTTTCTTATATGATCTGGAGATAACTCTGCTCAGAAATGGTGTGGTTATAGATTCTATTGATAGTTATTTTGGTATGCGTAAGTGTTCGCTGGGTATCGTCGATGGTGTACACAAAATGTTCCTGAATAATGAGTTTGTCTTTCAGATGGGACCGCTCGATCAGGGCTGGTGGCCAGATGGCTTATATCGCGCACCAACAGATGAGGCTCTGAAATATGATATTGAAAAGACTAAAGAATTCGGCTTTAACATGACTCGCAAGCATATTAAAGTGGAATCAGCCAGATGGTATTACTGGGCTGACAAGATCGGTCTTATGGTCTGGCAGGATATGCCCAGTGTTAATTCCTATACCGGTAATCCTCAGCCTATTGATGAGCCACAGTTTGAGCTGGAACTCAATCGCATGATCGATACCTGCTGGAACAGTCCTTCGATAGTAAGTTGGGTAGTATTCAATGAATGGCAAGGTCAGCATGACACCGAATATCTGGTGAATATGGTCAAGACCAAAGACCCCAGCCGACTGGTTAATCAGGGCAGTGGTGGTGGATATGCCAATGTCGGCGATATTTATGATGTGCATAGTTACCCTCAGCCAGGATTCCCCAACCCTGCTGATGAGTCAAGTGCCATTATGGCTCGTGTTTGTGGCGAATATGGTGGTATTGGTTATATCGTTGAAGGACATCTCTGGAATCCAGGACTTGCTACTGGTATATATTCCAGCACAAACAACCCGCTCGAGCTGTTAAATCGTTATAATAGCTATCATGACAGCTTACTCAGTTTTAAGGTCGATCAGGGCCTTAGTGCTGCTGTTTACACTGAGATTACTGATGTTGAGAACGAGTGTAATGGCCTTATGACTTATGATCGTATTGTAAAGGTAAGTGAAAAAGCGATTGCCAAAGCTAATCACCGGGTTATCGTCGGAGATATCAGCTCTGAGGTAGTTTTGCCTACTTCTCAGAATAATGCACGCAGTTGGACATATACCACTGAGCAACCTGCTGAAAGCTGGTATGAGACAGGGTTTGACACTACTGGCTGGCTGACTGGCAATGGCGGTTTTGGCACATCCGGCACGCCTAATGCAGTTATTGGCACTTCCTGGAATACTTCAGATATCTGGCTTCGTCAGAGCTTTGTACTGGGTGATTTTACCCCCGGTCAGATCAATCTGATGAGTTTAAGCATTTTCCATGATGAAGATGTTGAAGTTTTTATTAACGGTGTCCTTGCCGGTACCAGGAGCGGTTATACTACTTCTTATATCAGTATGCCTATCAATGATGCAGCTAAAGCAGCTCTTATCCCTGGTGGTGAAAATGTTATGGCTATTCACTGTCATCAGACACAGGGTGGTCAGTTTATTGATGCTGGCATTTCTATTGTCAAACAGATAGTAAACGCACCTTATGTTCCAGTTGATAATTTTAGTCATTGGAATATGGACGAGCCAGCCGGCAATATTGCAGCAGATGTCGCCGGCGATAATAATGGTACGGTTTATAACGGCGCTGTCTGGAATGCAACTGGCAGGGTTAACGGCTGTATTGACTTTGATGGTATTGATGACCATGTCCGGGTAGCTCGTCAGATAAGTGATGATTTCTCTATAGCCTTCTGGACTAAAACTAATCAGGTGGCCGGAGGTAATGATCAATGGTGGCAGGGATGTGGTATAATTGATGCCGACATTCCCTTCCAGGCCAATGATTTTGGTGTATCCCTTCTTGGTAATAAGCTGGCTTTTGGTGTGGGCAATCAGGACAAAACTATTGTTTCTGAAACCGTCATAAATGATGGCCTATGGCATTTCTGTGTGGCTACTCGTAAGTCTGACGGCTCTATCAAAATCTATGTTGATGGCATGCTCGAAGCGCAGAATGTCGCTAATGACGCTCCTTTGACTTCTTCTGCTACTATTACTTTTGGTGCTATGAATACCGATGAACGCTATTTTGATGGTTCGCTTGATGAAGTTATGTTCTTTGATCGTGAGCTTGGCGATCTGGAAATAGCTGCTATGTTCAGTTATCTTGAAAATATCGCCGCTGTACCAGAGGGTGTTTATGCCTTTACGGGTAATAATTCTATTACAGTAGCATGGGATGATTCACTGGTTGCTGGTTCATATAATATTAAAAGGGCGACTATAAGCGGCGGACCTTATACTACTGTCCATACTACCAGTCAGACCAGCTTTGTTGATACTGATATGGAAGATGATACCGAGTATTATTATGTAATATCTGCCGTTAATCCGGTGGGTGAGTCTGATAATTCTGCGGAAGTATCTGCTCAGAATATTACGCTTATGGCCTGGTTAAAAGCTGATACTATTGATGGTATTGCTTCTGGAACTGGTATTGAACTCTGGCCGGATATTACAGGTAATGGGTTTGATGCTACTCAGACCGATTCTGTCAGGAGGCCGGTTTTTATTGCTGATGCCGTTAATGGCCATCCGGCATTACGCTTCTCAAATGCTGATAAATCATTCCTGAAAATGAACCGGCCTGTTGCCGATGATTTCACTATTATGGTTGTTTTCAGAAGCACTCAGGGCATTGGCACTGGCACGCGATTCTTCGATGGTGCCGGTCTTATTAATGGTGAAATGTCTGGCGTTACCAATGATTATGGCACCTGTCTTAATGCCGATGGCAAGATTGTTGCCGGTACCGGCTCACCTGATGTGCATACTGTCTCTGGCAGTGGTTACAATGATGGCGAACCACATTTAATGACTTTCAGAAGAGTTCGCAGCTCCGGAGAGCTTAAACTCTTTGTTGATGGTGTTCTGGTTGATACAAAGACTGGCGGCACTCAGTCACTTGCTTCTGCTTCTCGACTACTTATTGGCGCTCAGCAGACCGAGATATTTTTCTACTCCGGCGATATTGCTGAGATCCGGGTTTACAGCAAGGCTCTTGATGATACAAAACTCGCCCTGGCTCAATCTGAACTGATTAACCAGTATGTAGTTGGTATGCCAGCTCCGGCACATAGTCCTTATCCATCTGATGCAGCTACTTTGGTGTCTGCTCAGTCCGACCTTAGCTGGACACCCGGTGCGGCCGCCCAATTGCACAGGGTCTATCTGGGGCAGACAAATCCGCCGGCCTTTGCCGCGGAAATTTCAAGCCCGTCATTTAATCCTGCTGTTCTTGAGCCCCAGGCTACTTACTACTGGCGGGTGGATGAGGTTAATTCTGCCGGTACTACCACCGGGTCGCTTTGGTCTTTTACAACGGCCATGAAAGGCGATCTTGAACCTGATGGTGATGTAGATCTGCTGGACTTTGCCTCTCTGGCTTACGCCTGGCAGGTGGCTTCTTGCGGGCCTGCTAATGACTGGTGTCTGGGTAATGACATTGATTCCAGCGGCTCTGTTGATATCGCTGATTTGCAGGAATTAGCTGGTAACTGGCTTTTAGGTACAGACTTACAGCCAGTTGAGTAATTTGCCTGTATCTGATCTTTGACCTTAACAGGTGAGGGGGGATGACCCTTTCACCTGTTTTATTTTTAAAACTGATATTTTTTTATCAATTTATCTTGCTTTTCATATTTTCTCGTAATATAATTCTTGCGTCCGGTAGTTATTGTTTCGTTACGGAGGTAACTTGCAATAGGGCTGCCAGCAAGCCGGTCCTCGTAATTATGGACCATATGCAACGGGTACGGCCCGGCTGGTAGTTACTATTGAAGCTTACACTGCTAATGAGCTACTGGTTTTTAACTCACCATTTTACGGAAATGGAGGTTGCTCGTGTTTAAAGTTATTGTTACCGATAAACTGGCTCAGGAAGGTCTTGACTATCTGGCAAGCCAGGATGATATCGAAGTTGTGGTCAAAACAAATTTCACCGAAGATGAGCTCGCTGATGCTATTGGCGAATATGATGGTCTTATTATCCGTTCAGGCACTCAGGTTACCGCAAAGGTACTTGCCAGATCTGGTAAACTAAAGGCTATTGCTCGTGCTGGTGTTGGTATTGACAATGTTGATGTTAAAGTGGCTACCGAAAAGGGTATCGTTGTAATGAATACCCCTGATGGTAACACTATCAGTGCGGCTGAGCATACTATCGCTATGATGATGGCTCTGTCTCGCTATATTGTAGGTGGAAATAACACCCTGAAGGCTGGCACCTGGGACCGTAAGAATTTCATGGGTACTCAGTTAATGGGTAAGACCTTAGGTGTTGTTGGTCTGGGCCGTATTGGTCTTTCTGTTGCTCGCCGGGCTATGGGCCTTAAAATGAAGGTTGTGGGCTTTGACCCGCTGGCCTCTGCCGAAGCTGTTACTAATGAGGGCATTGAGTATATCGCGGATGTTAAAGATGTATTCCGCAAGAGTGATTTTATAACCTTGCATGTGCCTGTAACAGATCAGACTCGTGGTATGGTTAATGCTCAGATGCTTTCACTCATGAAACCCACAGCCCGTTTGATAAATGTTGCTCGTGGTGCTGTAATCGTTGAAAATGACCTCTGGGATGCACTCAAAGAGAAAAAGATTGCTGGTGCCGCCCTTGATGTATTCAGCAAAGAACCACCAGACAATCGTGGCTTTGAAACTCTGGACAACTGTCTGGTTACTCCGCATTTGGGTGCCAGTACCGAAGAGGCTCAGATCGAAGTGGCTATTGATGCCGCTAAGGAGCTCGTTGATGCCCTGCGTGGTATTCAGATGCGTAATGCCGTTAATGTACCTGGTCAGGACAAGGCTATGCCTGAGATCGTTATGCAGTATAAAGGTCTGGCCAATAAGCTCGGTAATATCGCTGGCAGCCTGAGCAAGGGTAAGATCGAAAAGATCGAACTGAGCTTTGCTGGTGAGTTAGCAGAGTATGCTGTTGGTGCTATTACCACCAGTTGTCTGGCCGGTGTTTTACAGCCTATGTTCGAGGGTTCTGTTAATGATGTTAACGCTCGCAGTCTTGCCGAAAAAGCAGGGCTCAGCATTTCTGAAACTAAAAACTCTGATTCTAATCAGTACAACAGCTCTGTTGCTGTAAGTGTTACTACTTCCGGCGGCAATAAAAGAACGGTTACCGGTACTATTATCGGCAAGGGCATAGAGAAGATCATTGCTATTGATAATGTCTCTCTTGAGATCACCCCCGAGGGTTCTATAGTGGCTATGTTCTATGATGACCGTCCGGGTGTTATTGGTATTGTCGGTACACTCTGTGGCAAAAATGGCATAAACATCGGAACTATGGGTGTTGGTCGTGAGAATGGCAAGGCTATTCTGGCTGTCAGTCTGGACCAGTCTCCAACTGAGGCTATTCTTAAAGAACTGGCCGCTAATGGATTTACCGATGT
>JAFGDI010000021.1 GCA_016932145.1 Sedimentisphaerales bacterium | reverse complement strand
GTTCCTGTGCCATTTTTTTCTCGCTTAGAAGGTTTAGAAATTCTTTGAATATCACTTGATGGTAGTATTCTAGCTTAATAACAACCCAGAGACAAGAGTCATTTGCGACATATTTTCGTCTTTTTGCGACATTGATTATTGACTCAGAACCAATACTTAGATATAATAGTAAGCTATATACCTGAAATAAGTCCATACCATATAAGCACTTACAGAATAAAAATGAAGCCTGAGCCACAAAGCAAATACGAATACCTTGCCCTGAGCGAAAAAGACCTGCTCTGGGATTCGTATATTACCGGCATAGGCTCCAGCATAATACCGCCCAATTGTAGCTATCCGCCGGGCGGACATCCGGAACTATATAATTTTACCTGGGAAAAAGGCAGAGTTCTGCCAGAATACCATATTGTCATGATCTCACAGGGCTCTGGATATTTCGACTCGATTGAAACCGGCCTGATCAAGCTCCAGGCACCAGCGGCTTTTTTACTTCTGCCGGGCACCTGGCATCGATATAAACCTGAACCACACACCGGCTGGACCGAACATTGGGTCAGTCTCAATGGCGAATATCTCTTCAGACTGGCAAGAAGAAATGTTTTTTCTGCTACTGAGCCTTTTTTTGACAATTGTCCGCTCGACGAGCTCATACAGATTCACGACAGAATGTGGACACATCTGCAAAACTCATCTCTCAGCAATTCACCTGTGCTGACAACTATGGGGCTGGAGCTACTGGCACATATAATAGAATCACGCAAGACAACCAACCTGCCCATTGACCCCAACAAATCAGACCAGCATATTACCGACCCACTGGTAGCTCAGGCACTACACGAAATATGGAGTCATAGCCATCGCAATATCTCGGTTGAACAGATAGTCAGACGACTGCCAGCCACCCGAAGAACTCTGGAACGAAAATTTAACGAGCATCGCGGACACTGCATCGGTAAAGAACTACTACTATGCCGACTGGCACGAGCCAAGCACATGCTCACCGCAACCTCGTTACCAATCGAACATATTGCCCTGGCAACTGGGTTTTCCGGAGCTGACCGACTGGGTAAAACCTTAAGACAATTCGAAAATATGACTCCGAGCCAATATCGCAAGAGAAATAGATAACCGTATAATAAGTAGCTTGTCGAATCAAACTATGTGTTCTGGGAGGAAGATCGATTATCCTAACCGTTTACAAAAAAAGTAGCACAAGCGTCTCGCTTGTGATTATTCATTCAAAACCAACAACCTGGTTCAAGATTACTTTTAAGGTTGAGGCCAATCTTGTTCAGCCTTCTTTGGCTGTCAGCATTACTAATCTCAACCGAGACGGTTGAGCTACTTGAAACACCGCGTAAATGGTTACCGATTATTTATATAAACCCAGGGTTGATATATAATCTTCAACGGCTGGCGGGGTCATACCTGAGATCGATTCACCAGCCGCCAGTCGCTGGCGCATCTCCGTTGACGACTCAGGGGAAAGAGGAATATCAATTATATACTTTTGTAGTTTATCAATCTGAGATTCATTGAGCTTGCCTAGTAAATGATCTACTTCAAAACTACTGCCGGGCCGCCCTGCTGTTACCACTGTGCAGATATCTACCAGCAGATCTGCCCTGTACCATTTGTCGAGCTGGGCAAAGCTATCAGCTCCGATCAGCCAGAATAGTTCACAACTCTGAAATTGACTGCGAAAATATCGTACGGTGTGCAAAGTGAAACTGGGCGAGTCAAAACCGATCTCAAAATCACTCACTGTAAAAAGCGGTTCAAATTCAACAGCCCGGCGTACCATCTCATATCGGTCAGCTGCAGAAGCCATCAACTGCCCCGGCTTATGCGGAGGCTGGCCCGCAGGTATGAAAATAACCTTATCTATATCAAGGATATCCGCTGCTTCTCTGGCGATATGCAAATGCCCGTTATGTACCGGGTCAAAACTGCCGCCGTAAAGCATTATTCTCTTATTAGTGTAGGTTGTCATAATTGCCCAGACACATAATCATGCGTCTCTACTTTTTTAAGAACCACATTATCAGGGTCATTATCAATGAGATAAGTATGCACGAGCCCAGCGGTATATAAACCCGGAACTTATCATCGCCAAATTTCAGATCGCCGGGAATGTGGCCAATCCCCAGCTTACTTATGCCAATGAAAGCCGCACCGGCTAAAATCAGCATCAAGCCAACGCCGATCAGAACTTTACCTATATCTGAATTTTCAAAATTACCCATCTTGCTCACAAACTCAGCATAAATTGCTTCAAGATCTCTTTGCCAGTGTTCAACTGATCTATATCAATATATTCATCAACACGATGCGCCTGCGAAGCCAGGCCGGGGCCAAATACCGCCAGAGGAATACCTGCATCAGCAAAGGCGCTGGCATCAGTGGCGTAACCGGCTACTTTAGTCTTACCACCCTGTGCTATACGGCCGGCCACTGCACTGAGCTTGCTGATCATCTCAGAATTTTGATCTGATTCCATAGCCGACGCGGCAGATTCCATTACCGATACATTAATACCCGGTTTCACCTTTGCCCGCAGATACCCCTGCAATTCATCTGCACACTGCTGAGGAGTAACTCCAGGCAAAGTACGCCAGTCAACCTTTATCTGACACTGGTCTGGAACTATATTTATCTGCTGGCCACCCTTTATAATAGTTGGCACGACCGTCTCTGTGCCCAAAAGCGGATGTTCTGCCTGCTTTGTTTTGGCTATGGCAAACTCGCGGATCGCCAGTAATGCCTCAGCAGCACCATAAAGAGCATTATCACCCTTTTCCGGCATAGAACTATGAACACTCAGACCTGGCACATCTATATCAAGACGGGCAACACCCTTATGGGCAAAAATAACATCGAAATCGGTCGGCTCAGCAAAGACAGCGCCAGACAGGGCGTTACCTTCCAGACGGGCATAGTGCAAAGCACCCATCATATTATATTCTTCGCCGCAACTGGCCAGAATAACTATATCGCACGGAAGCTCACCTGTGCCGGCCGCTTCTACTGCGGCAACACATATCGCCGCCAGCGGGCCTTTGTCATCACAAGCACCCCGGCCATAAATGCGACCATCTTTAACCTCCGGATCAAAAGGACGGGCCATCCCCTCAACATTGACAGTATCAAGGTGTCCGCAAAACAAATACCGCCGAGAATGGTCTTTGCCGGCTATGCGAACCAGAACATTAGATCTACCCGGCGAAACCTCATTTACCTCAGGGGCAAAACCCCTGGCCCTGAACCAATCGGCCAAATATTGAGCTACCCGCTGCTCGCCAAAAAGACTCTGGTCATATTCCCTTTGACTCTGCGGATTTATACTCGGTATCGATATTAACTCACTGCATAATTTTTCTGTTTCTGTTCTCATAACTCACCATTTTAACCACATTCTTTCCTGCTTGCAAGTGAGTAAACTATAAACAAAAAAGTGCAGCTCAGAGCTAAAAACACCCTGAAACTGCACCTGACCTCTACCACATTCTCATTTAACCGCTCGACGCCGGCCTGCACCAAGATATTGACCGCCAGCCGCTCCACTTATCAGACTTATAATTACTACCAGCACATCAAGCCACGCACTGCCGCTAACGGCTAATTCACTCTGGGCAATTGCCTCATCTGCTATCTTACCTGCATTACCATCCAGGAGCGATTCTATATCGCTTGCTGGAACCGACTCTGGCATTCCATAATCAGACACGACTGCCTGACTCTGCATCTGGGCCAACTGGGCCAGGTCAGACAATTGCTCACTTGCCTGCTCTTGCTGCGACTGCTGATGAATAGCTGCCGTCGTCTTATAAAGCAGCCAGGCATTCTGTTTTTGCACCTGACTGGGGGCAAGCCTGACAACACCACAACCACCCAGTGACATAACCACAAATAACATTACCATACATTTTAAGACCAACATAATTCACATCCTTTCCATTATAATTGAATTACCCGCTATTGACTCATCTGGCTGGTCATCGCCATTAACATCTAATAACACCTCAAAGCCGCAACGAGCCTCGTCAAACAGCTTACGATAGTAATGTGACTTTGACCAGTATAACTCGCTTTGTTCATCTGCCATTGCAGCACCGGCATAACAGGCAGACAAAACCGCAAACACACAACTCTGGCGCAACTGCCGGATATTACTTATTTCTGACTCTCGACCAATAAGACCGTATTTAGCCAACAAGCTATAACTGACCTCCTCTATCAGCGGCGTATATGACACCACAGCATATTCCAGATTGGTAAAGCTGCCTACCGGAACAGCACCACAACTATCATCTGCCCGGACAATTGAAATTACCAGATTACCACCTAAGCCAATTGATACTATCTCACAACACAAGCTCACACCCGCCAGAGTATTCCACACATACAAAACACCGCCTGGCTCTACACCGCTTAACAGAAAAATATTGTCGCTGGCATTAAATTCCGTTCCGCTTATCACTCCACCACTACCACGACATATATATCGCTCTGCAAGGCCGGAAGTAGAAAACAACTTCGGCTCCCACTTGAACAGATCAACATCATTGCACAGTATCATAATACACCTCACAATAAGGTCGTGCAAGACCCAAGAGCCCTGCACGACTGAACCAGTAACTATCAACCAATACTCAGACCACGCAAATAGCCGTGAGCTTCTTCATTCTTCAACTCCAGCGTATATTCACCGATCAACTGACCGCTTTCATAGTCGCCGGTCGATGCCAGCGGCTTAAAATGAAAACTGCGGCCGGCTAGGGGCAATACGCTTACCCTGCCACTGTCAAGAAACAGTACCATATCTTTAGGCAGCCAGCGACAGAGAACAACACGACACAGCCCGTAATCACTTTCATAATAACTGACCAGCGAACTGACAGTCCGGCCCTGAGGCTGATATACTCGTGCACCATTGAGCATATTATTCAACTGTCTCTTCTGATAGCCATTAACTACAATGGTATCTATGCCGGAGTTACTATTCTCCCAGATGCGTCTCAGCACGCAGTTGAGTATCTCTTCGGTAAGCACATTACCAGTCGGCAGACCACTATCACCCACATGCAGACCGTTAGTGCTTATATGTTGCACTATGCCCTTCATAGTGCGACGGACCGTGCTACTTCCCTGTGGGTTGCTCACCGCCTGACCGCCGTTAATCACGATATTCTCCAGATCTCTCAGCAGCTCGCGTAATCGCTCCTGCTTCTGATAATCCATCTCATCGGCCAGACCATGCTGACGAGAGGCAATATCACTGCCAGAGACTTCAACGGCGGCAGTTAAGATCTGGGTAAAGTTTCCACACCGACGACGATTAGTAAATCGGACTGACTCTCTTTCTGAACCTTCTATTGCCGCATTACCCAGGATATTAATCACACTGCCGGTTGCTATCGCTTCGGGCGTTGTGCCGGCATAACCTCGAACAACACTGAGAGTGCTGCCTGTGATCATTTGTACCAGCATCAATTCACTACTGCCGTCAATCTGCAACTGATCGCCAACCCGGAACTTGCCGCCATCATCGACATCGAATATTGTCGTTGCTGACGGGTTCGATATATCACTATCAACGATCTCTGACTTGTTCGTGAGCAGTGAATCTTCCAGCCATTCGTGATATATGCTCACCGCCTCACGACCTGGGTCACCCAAAATATCGAGCAAGGGTGTCTCGTAAGGCGAAACGATACCTATTATATCGCTCACATCTTCACATAACTCTGGCAATGACAATCCTGCTGTATAGGTTGCTTTTCCTGTAAATGACATAGTACACTTCCTTTCCTGTAACTGTTGTTTTTCATACTTAATACAAACACTTTACTTACGATTTAACAATGCCCGCCTGAGTCGCAGATACTCATAGAGGTCCCGGCGGTTACCACTCTGACTTGCCTGGCGAGATGCGACCTTGAGCCTGGCCTGACTATTGTCAGTATGCACCGACCTGACACCGGCAGTAGGACCAGGAGCAATGCCGGCTTTCACCGCAAACAAATACGGCTTGTCCTGCCTGAGTTGTTCTGCTGCCGTTTGAGCATCCTGACCTTCACCGGCCAGTTGCAACGCCGCTTCGAGGTCTATTACTCCTGACCGGGTAAGCTCAACTGACAACTCTCGCACAAATTCCGCTTCGGCTAACTTCGCCTGCGCCTCTGCCAGCTCAGACTGCAAATCATCTGCCTCCGGCACATTTACACCCTCATCTTTAATTACATCTTCATTTGACATACAACCACCTGCCTTTCTGCTTTGCATAAAAGAATGATACCACTTCTCTTGTTTCACATGACTCTGGATTGCTCTTCTGTAACGCATAATTATGCGTCTCTACATTAATATCCGATCTCTTTTAGTACCTGCTCTGCGGGCACTCCTAATTCCTGCTTGAGCTTGGCTTCCTGCAATATCTCAGTGACATTTTCCGGTAAGGGATTAGGCCAGTGAATTTCGATCTCTCGCTCCTGAGGACTATTAGGAAATACACCTGACTTATCCAATGCCAGCAATATCAGACGCGCCATGTCGGCTATACCCTTGCCATAACATTGCCTCTTTCTCTGATTCTTTGCCAGAATACCCATCAGGGTTATCTTCAAGGCAACTGCACTGGTTAGGTTCCCGATCCGATTACGAATTATCCCGGCGGCAATCGCGGCAACTCCGCTTGACTTCTCCAGAGCGTCACGAATCTGCTGTATATGCTCACTCTCGGCAGGACTGCCATCATCACCGCCAAACTCATCTATCTTCGCATCTGTATTATTAGTATTCCACATTACACCAGGACCAACTGGCAGTTTATTAAAATTGTCGATACCTTTACCCAGATACATCTTAAAGCTCTGAAATGTTATGCGGCTGGCCCGGTCACTTAGCCGGGTATTCAGTTCGTCCTGCAATGGTATCAACGGCTCAACATCACTGCGGCCTTCATACTGATAGGGGATCGCCATATTCTGAATATGCACCACAGGCAGACAGCCAAGATGATTTACTCCTTCACCTGCCAGCTCATCATCTTCATATCGCTGCCACCAGTCAGGTGAAATAACCTCAACACAGCGGCTCTCACGCAATTCCTGGCCATCTCCCGACATCATGCTACTATGCTCGCCTGCCAGCTCGTTATGTCGCTTGTGATAATACTGTATATAATAATCTATCTTGCGATAGTCATTTTCATTAAGGACTGGCAGACTGCGCACCGGTTCGATCGCCTCTAATATAATATTGCCTGCTTTACCGGCAACAATCGCTATTGCTTCAGGCCCGAAACCGTCGGCATCTGCCAATCCTCTTTCAAACAGCTCATCGGTACGGACAATAACATCGACAAAGCCGTAAACACTGCCAAGTAAGGCAAGCTGCTGAAAAAATAAAATACCACCATTACACTCAAACACATTATTCAATATTGCTTCAATTTCGCCGGCCCGCTGGCGGTCAGGCACTTTGGAAGTAATCGTAAATTTGCGACCAAATAGAAAATCGACTATCGTCTCGATACGCCAGGCAATATCATTTTCTATTACTATCTCTTTGCGACGGATCTCGCCGCTATTATCCCCGCTTTCGACACTGCCCCAGAAACTTCTCCTTACGCCTGTCACCCGCACCGGCAACCCGTATTCCTGCGTCTGCACATAAGGCCGATCAGAATTACTCCCGGCTGTCAGCCTGGCTGGTAACAGATCATTCTGATAATAACTCCATAATCGTTCATAATGTACCGCACGCGCCAGATATTCTTCACCTGTAAGCCAGTAAACATAATCTTCATTGAGCTTATTTCCGTTACTACTGAATATACTAAAATCGAATGACATGATTTCACCTCTGCATCTATTTCCAGTTTAGCTTGTGGTTCAAGTTTTACTACTCTTGCCATTACAGCCACTGGCTGGAAAGTGAGATGAAATAACAACGACATTTAAAATGAAAAAATCCCATAACTACTTGTAATAGCTATGGGATAAAATTATTTTACAAAATCTGAGATTTAATGTTTTAAAGATAAAAACCGAGATGCTTTCCCGGCCTTGCCGCTATCGTTTCAATTCGATACGACGCTGCATCTCGCCGGCAATGTCCATGTCATGCGTAACCAAAATGATCGCAGTTCCATGACTGCTACTGAGCTGACAGAGCAGGCCTATGACCATTTGCGCATTTTTGCTATCAAGCGAGCCTGTCGGCTCATCAGCCAGAATAACTGACGGCGTATTCATGAATGCTCGTGCCAGGGCCACACGCTGACATTGACCGCCTGACATCTGACCGGGGAAATAATCTGCATATCGCTCCAGCCCTACCGCAGCCAGTAATTCATCAGCCCGCTTGCGATCAACATCAGCTATCTTACCTGACGCCAGCACGCCCAATAAAACATTCTCGCGTGCAGTACACTGCTTCAAGAGATTATGCTCCTGAAAGACAATACCAATATTATCTCGCCGATAACGACTCTGCCGCTCATCATTGAACTGAAATATATCTTCACCATTAAACAACACCCGCCCGGCGGTCGGCTCATCCAACAAACCAATAATATTGAGTAATGTAGTCTTGCCGCTACCCGATGGCCCAACAACAGCTATCAGCTCGCCGGGCATAACAGAAAAACTCACTGAGTCCAGTACCATCTCAGGCTCGACACCATCCGGTGCTGGATAGC
>JAFGDI010000236.1 GCA_016932145.1 Sedimentisphaerales bacterium | reverse complement strand
CTGCGATCAGTCAATCTTTATCTGATACGGTTTCTGAGAAGAAAAATACCGTAGCAGCGCCAGAGACCGACAACACAAAGGCTCAAGAGATATTTAATGCGGCAGTTGAACTTAAACAAGAATTAAGTGATAGTACCAGCCCGGACCAGAACAATACCGGCAGTGACAGTAAATATGCCGATATGGACAACAAAGCCCTGATGGACAGACTGACCCATGCTGAGAAATGGCGTAATTATAAACTGGCTGCTGAGATCTGCGAAGAAATGACAAGCAGAAATGCTAATCGTCCGGAAGTATATGATATCTGGGGGCAAATGCTGGCCCGTCAGGCATCACTGGAAAAAGGACAGGACTCGGCAACCATGCTGGACCAGGCCAGCCATAAAATGCAGAAGGCAGCTACACTGGACAGTACCAATTATAAAATATTCAATAATTGGGGGGTAATACTAAAAAATCTGGCCCTGGCCCAGAGCGATAGTCGCGAAACAGAAAAGATACTGTCACTGGCCCGGCGGAAATTTGAGACATCACTAAGCCTGAATCCTAAAAACCATGAAGCACTGAACAACTGGGGTAATACCCTGCTGATCCAGTCTCGATTCCGTAGCGGCACCCTGCAGGAGTCGCTGCTACAGAGTGCCTGCGAAAAATTCGCTCAGGCAATAACCCTCAAACCAGATAAAGACTCGGCCCTCTACGGCTGGGGTAATGCCCTGTTCAAACTCGCCAATTGCAAATCTGACAGTCAGGTGAGAAACTTACTACTGATACAGGCCAAAGAAAAATGGGAAGCAGCTAACCAGATCAATTCGGGCATAGCCAGTAAGGAACTGAGAATAATACGCGGCATGGTCCCACCGCTGGACCAGAAACAAACACATGCCGGCAAGCCAATAACCGATTATAAGTTTAAAACCGTTAATCGGTGATCAGTCAAGCGGATCAAAAGAGCTCAGAACGGATAGTGATAGTAGTAGAAGCCACGGCTGGATAGTAATGTCTTGCCGTGGTTTATTTTTTGATATGACAACTTTCATATATTGTAATCGTTCACAGTGCTTACATAGATTGCAGAGTTAACTGTGAACTAAACTGTTTAGTAACAAGAAATAAGTAACAAGAAACAAGTTGAGGTAATCCGAAATCCCGAACTAGCATCAGGGAATTTACCAGTTCTGCCTGATAATGGCCGAGCTGGGGCTCGGCGTTCCCAGAAATGTACTGACAATAAAAAATAATGCCGCTATAGATAATTGCACAATATACAAACAGCCTCTCCTTCATTAATTCAATCTACATACCAGGTGTGCGTAACAAAAGAATGTTATTATCCATATTTCAATCAGGACGCAATACGGTGTAAACCAGTATGCTTTAAGGTGGAAAGCATAAAAAAACCACAGGCCAGTGATATGTACTGACCTGTGGTTGTCTGACATGATCTTTTCAGATCTGCGGAAATGAATATCAATCGGTTATTGGTATGTATTCACCGATGCGGATATATACCGGTCCGATCAGGCCGCTGGGGAGCATAGTATCGTATTTAGTCCAATGCTTCCAGGTGCTGAATGTCTGTCGTTGCTGACTGGGCCTGGGCTGCTTTTGTACCAGCCATTGAGGCCATTGACTGATCGTCTGGCTATTCCACTGACAGTCATCAGGGTAGAACTCATCGCCGATCAGGCGGTTAACCCATTGATTAGTTACGCGTACTTCGAGGGTGTTTACCCCCTTGCAAGCTGCTTTGGTAATATCGATACGATAAGGGTCCATCCAGAATACGCCCAGGTCCTTACCATTAACCAGTACTCGTGCCATAACCTCAACCTGACCTAAGTCAAGCATAATGCGTTTATTAGCGGCAAAAGAAGACCTCTCCAACTCGAAGCTGGTCTGATAAACGGCCGTTCCAGAAAAGGCTCTGACATCGGCATCGGTATTAGCTGTAAGGGATTCAAGTTTAGCCAGCTCAATAGCCTTAGGCGGTCTGGGTGCATTAGTGAACTGAACTGTCCACGGGCCTGTCAGCGGTAACGGAGTGGCGGCAGTAGCAACATTTACAACTGTTTTTTTACCGCTGGCCCGGGTAAGCTGGTAATCGCCGGGATCCCAGGTTAGCAGCGAATAATTACCCCGCAGACTGGCAACGGTCGCCAGCCAGGGAGTAGGCCGCCACTGGAGATCAGGTATTCTCACCAGTTGATTTTCATAACATACAGTTGTCTTTTCGTCACCGTTAATACTATAGACGATCATTAACTGTTTGGGCACATTTGGCACCGGATCACTGCCGGCGAGATCATTACCGGCCCAGACCTCTAAATAATCGTCTTTAACCTTAGCCTTAATCCGGTCGGTAACATCAACAGTTTTCATTTCCGGCAATTTAACCAGTTCGCGGGGCAGAACACCATAAACAGCTTTATTGATCCGGAGTTCTTTGCCGGCTGGCAGTGTAGCAGGCGGCAGTTCCAGGCGATGATTCTCACCGAGCTTAACGGAATATTCCTTGCCATCATAAATATATTCAACCAGCATGCCTTTGACCATACCATCAGCCGGGTCACCAGCCAGGCTGTTATCAGCCATAACCGAAAGGGAATTATCTCTGATACGGGCATTGAGTTTTTCCGAGACATCAATCATATTACTGCGACTGAGATTAACCACGCCATATTGGGCACTAATTATTTCCAGGTCAACCTGTGGATAGTTAAGTTCGGGCAGAAGCGGGCCACCAGCCCTTTCCAGAGCGACGATATTATCGGCGGTTCCCTTTATAGGTTCGGCAAAGACAACAAAGACAGACTCATGTGGTCCCAGAGGCAGAGTAACCTCAGTCTGCCGGGGCTTTGCCTGCCAGAGTACCGCAGGGGTAATAGCACCTGTCTGAGAATTCCAGAGCTGAGGCATTTTGCCGGTAACTCTGAAATTACAACTGATAGCTTTACTTTCCTTATCCTGATTACTGACGAAATAAACATCAGCACCTTCGATAATGCGATGGATAAAATTGGTTTTTGACTCAGAAGTAAGGTTCTCAAAATCAGGCATAATGTCGAGCTTTGCCATAGCCTGCTGCACAGAAAAACCGCTCAAGAGTCTGCCTCGTCCCAGAGTGCGATCTGTTTGCGTGGCAGTTCCTGAGCCCCAAAGTTCAGCAGCTACATTTAGTAACTCATTTTGAGTGGTCGGGTAACCCGTCAGGCCAGGCACCTGCACCGGCCGGGTAGCCAGCACTTTTGCACCATCATTAATTAACTGCTCTAACTTTTGGGCAACGGCCAGACTCATTGTCTTTCTGGCTGGCATTACCAATAACTCATAGCTCATGCCGCTGGGCAAAGTAACCTTACCGTCAACGACAGTAAGAGCGGCAAAGAGGTCAGTACCAATAGCATCATAGTCATAGCCCTGCTCTTTGAGTTCCGGATGATAAACGGCACCTTCCGGAACGGTTTCACCTCCGAAAAAGAGGACATCGGCATGGAATTTCCCCGCCTGAAGCAGATACTGACTGCGAGCGATATATTCCATCCAGGCAGCGCCTTCATACCACCAGGTATTAGTTCTTTCAAAATGAGTGCCCCACTGGCCCATAGTCATGCCAGGGAAAATGTCCGGCCAGGGCTGATGTGCGTAGCGGTGGAATATATAGCGATTTATACCATTACACCAGACCTCATCGCCCAGTGCCTTCATTGACCGGGGATGATTCTGCCAGCGGCCGCGATCAGGGGCGGCGGTGAACGATTCAGCACCAACTATCTGGCGGCCGTAGGCATGGGCTACACTGGAAGCTATACGCAGGGAAGAATTCATTCCGCCGCCGATCCAGAATTCACCCATAAGTATATCAGCCTTAGAGGCAATAGAAAGACACTCAAAGGGTCCATCATAAGGCTCAGTAGAACAGAGCAGACCAGCATCATGACACCTGTCAGCGAAATAGCCAAAATAGTTCGCGGTAAAGAGATCAGAAATGGTCCGGCGATAGTCCCAGAGGAAACGCTCAGAAGTATCGGTACTGTCAACTACTCGACCAGTAAGGGTTGGCAGATACTTTAACATTTCATAGCCGCGTCGCCGGGCAAATTCTTTATCAAAGCCACTGGTCCAGTTATTGATACCAACCTCATAGCTGTCAACGAGCAGGTTATTCATAACCGGGCCGGCGAGTTTACCGAGTTTCTCCAATATCGGCTCAATGCCATTTTGCCAGTGAATATCGAGAGCGGCCCTGCTGAGCTTATCACATTCGAGTCCCAGGCCAGAGTCAGGAGCAGGATGATTAGTCTTGCCGGTAGTGGTATATCCAATACGGAGTACAGTCCAGTCACCCGCCGGGCATTTCCAGTTAAGTGTTCCATCAGACTGCATATCAGCAGTAATATCGACCACTGAATCTGATGGTATCACCGCCTGTTGCGGAGCTTTGTTCTCATCAATATCAAGATTATACATATAATCGAATTGAGCCTTAGCCCGGGCATTAGACAGGCGATATTTGCTGTCCTGCGGAGTAGGAAATGCTATTACGATAATATCGCGATAGAAGTCCATTCTGGCCTGAGGCTCAGGCAGAGTCAGAGAGACCGTTTTCGGGCCGCTGATAGCTGTTTCACTTATCGCCAGCATTTTCATAGAGTATTCCGGCGTGATCCAGGGCCCACCGCTACTCGACCAGCCGGCACAATTATGCATACATATCTCTATGCCCAGCCTTTTGGCTTCCTTAACGGCATGGTGTACCATTTCAAGCCATTCAGGTGACATATATCCTGTCTGACCAACTGGAATGCGCTCACTGACATTAAATATCTGGGCACCTCCAATACCAACCTGAGCCATTGACTCCAGATCAGCGGTTATGCCTTCCCTGGTGATATTATCATTCATCCAATGCCACCAGGTATGGGGGCGAGCCGAATCAGGCGGATTAATAAACTTTGCCTTTACCTCTTTTATATCTGCCAGAGCTGCATTTGCCAGCAAGGCCACCAGAGAGAAGGTAACCATCTTGAGAAATCTACTTTTCATTGTCATTTGGTCCTCATAGTAAAAGTGTTGTAATGTATCTTGCAACGGAATAAGTCTCGAGTGGCCTTGGCCATAAATTAGCCAAAGCATCAAATTGCCAGTTATTCGGAATGAATAATTTAACTATTTCATAACCGTCCACATCCCTGGGGGACGCCGACAGTTGGTATCGGGCAATCTGTTATTTTTGCCTGATAATAGCCGAGCTGGGTCTTGGCGTTCCCAGAAAAGAAAACCGTGTGAACGGTTACTACTTATTTAATCTTGATATCAGCCAAAACATTTATCTCAGCGGCACTGGTAAAGTTTCTGCCATTGGCCTCAGCTAATGAGACCAGTTTAAAATATCGGG
Organism: Sedimentisphaerales bacterium; assembly: GCA_016932145.1. Lineage (GTDB taxonomy): Bacteria > Planctomycetota > Phycisphaerae > Sedimentisphaerales > SM23-30 > JAFGDI01. The sequence continues at coordinate 2,228 of JAFGDI010000236.1, read as the reverse complement.
CTGACACTGGCTGAGCAAATAATATCTCCTTAATATTCTTTTCACTATCTAGCTGACCGGTCGAAACCAGAGACCAGTTCTGAGCGTCAAGACTGACATAGAATTCATATTTAACAATATTACCATTTTTGAACTCATCCTGGCGGGGCAGATAGCTAAAGCCTTTTAATACCAGCTCTTCATTCATATCAACCTGATAATAATGAGGCAGATCGACAATATCACCACGCCAGCGAGTATGCCAGATAGTACGCGGATCGCCATCAAGTGCCTGAACGGCTGCCTCGCCGGCATCCGTCTGCTCACTACTGACGGTAACCTGCCAACTACCGCGATCTATCTTGCTGCTGCCAGCCAGTAATGATATTGCCGGCAGAAAGCCAGGCCGCAAAGTGTAAGCAAAGATATGTTCAGCCCGGCTTAGTTTCATGCCGGGAACATAATCAAGCTGGGCCTGCATTGTCTCGGAGCCATAAGCGATAGTGGCGAGACTATCGCTACATTCCAGAGTAACAGCCCGGCCCTTGACCGAGAATTGGGCCGGGGCGGTAAGATAGAAGCGTTTATTAACAGTGGCTGAAGGCTGGCCATTATAAGGCTCAATACGATAGCGGAAGTTATAGACCTGCCTCTTGAGTTTATATTCGGGGAAGGTAGAATCCTGCCCCCAGGTGCCGCCCACACCGGCGGTAATCTTATCGAGAGTTACTACTACCTTGTCATCTTTTACCAGATCACAGGGATAATATCTGCTATATAGCTCTTGCTGACTGAATTGCAGGGCGGAAAAGTTCATATTAGTATCATCTTCTGAGATAAAGATAACACCATGACCAGAATCATCACTGAGAGCCACCCAGCGAATATCGGAGCGGTTACCGCAGAACTGAGGCTTCTGGTAAAACTCATACAAATCTTCTACTGTAGTCTTATAGCGGCCAACTCTGGCTGAAGCCTTACGGTCGATATAGTTTTCATTGGGGCCGCAACCGAAATATTCTACATTGTTCAGATCGCCGGCGACTTTAAGATCAAATCCCACTCGCGGGAGCAGTTCGGGACCTGAGCTGTGATCTATGCTATTGTCAGATACGATCAGGCCATTGCCATCAACATACCAGCGATTAAAGAGGAAATACTCTGCACCGGCAGGCGAAGTAAATCTACTGGATGAAGTAACAACACAGACATTATCAATCATATCGGAGTTAAATGAGGTAACTTCCGGAACAAAGGTTGCAAGGTCGTGCCAGCCACGCTGGCGGTCATTGTCGCCCCGGGCGCGAAATACGCTACAAAGCGGTCCATTATCAGCTTGATCAATTATCTGCTTGCCGTTAAGTGTAAGCCGGGCAATACTGCCGGTGTGCCTGCTGAACAATACCATAGTCTGCCCTGCCTCAACCACAATACCATCTGGGGTATCGGTCACTGTCGGGGCCGGGCTCTTAGCGACAAACTCTCTGGCTGGATTTACCGGAAGCTGGAACTGATAATAGGCCTGCTCAAAACCTTTGGGGGCATAGAGAGTGTCCTGGGCGAGTTTCCAGCTCAGATTAACGAAATATTCTACGCCTGGTTCCGGTTTAACTGGTGAAAATGGAATGGTAAAATCTTTGGCAGTACCCGGCGGCACAGAGCCCATTTCCAGTTTACCAGAATCTATAACCTCACCTGCGGCGAGCAGCTCCCAGTGGCAGGTGAAATTATTAAGGTCGATAAAATCATATTCATTAGCAATGCGTATGCGACCGGCAGCAGGATCGAGAGCCTGAGCCTGGATCGATTGATAAAGGTATTTCACCTCAGCGAGCTTGGCCGTTGCGCGTCTGTCACCGGTTACAATACCATTAACACAAAAATTACCACTATTGGGATGATCGCCAAAACTGCCGCCATAGGCAAAGAAATGCTCATCACCAGGTTCTACTTGCCCGCCAAACGGGGCCACCACTGCGGAGCCATAATCTTTTTGGTTATCACTTTTGTGTCTGGCCCTGATACCCTGGTCAACGAAGTCCCAGATGCAGCCGCCGATGAGTTTCTTTTCCTTGCGGAATAGTTCCACATATTCTTTGAGTCCGCCCATAGCATTACCCATACCGTGAGCATATTCACAGACGAAATAGGGTTTGTCAAGCTGAGCATAGTTAAAGTCAGCCAGGGCCCAGATACGAGGGTACATTTCACTATAGACATCACCCCACTGACTGTTACCTTCATAATGG
>JAFGDI010000235.1 GCA_016932145.1 Sedimentisphaerales bacterium | reverse complement strand
CTTCAGATATTCTCATTTCCATTCCTTTTTCAACTTATTCCCAAAATGGGAGCAAATTAGTGATTTGCTTTATTATTTCATGTACCGGCATAAAATTTCGTGAGAAAACATATGAACTAATTCATAGCTCATACCAATGCTGTCTGGCTGTTTGTTCTCCTGCAAACAGGTTCAAATATGAAATAGCAAAAGGCGGCCTGATTGACCGCCGACATACTTAGAATATACTATATATAGAATGTATATACAATAGAAAGTGTTAATTTGTATTATAGATAATTGCACGAAAATCTGTTTTTATACTGTGTGTTGCTATGAGAAAACTCTGGAGGAAGAAGATGTTTTGCAGGAGGGGTGTTATGTATAAGTGCTTATTTGGCAATGAGAAATGTGCGAAATAGTGTGTGTGTGGACTGCATGGTAATCGAGCTGACCTTGTAAGTATTAAGAGAGAGATTGCACTATAATGGCATTTGGTTGCACTTTAGCTATTTGGGCACAGGGAAGTGCACTATCAGAGATTTTTATTGTCTTGAAGTGATAGCTTAGCCGGTATCAGGGTGCAGTAATGCTAATTCAATTTATGATAAAAAAAGGGCATGATTGTTGTGTCATGCCCTGGGGGTAATACTTGAAATTATGGCAATGATTGCCAGTTGCAAGAGATTATTTAATGAGTTCAGGTTTTGATGTGTTAACGGTAATAGTTCTTTGCTGGCCCAGATATTTTTTGGCGATATTTTTAACATCATCTGTAGTTACTGCCATGTAGCGGTCAGCATTCCCGGCGGAATAGTTACTATCGTTGAAGAAAAGTTCGTCAGAGGCAGCAGACATAGCTGAGCTGGCAAGTGTCAGGGTTTTGAATACCTCTGAATTAACGAGATTGCTTTTAGCCGAATTGACATTTTCATCGGTAAAATCACCTTTAGCCGCCTTATTGAGCAGCTCTTCTATTATAGCGAGCACTTCCGGAGCTTTGTCAGCTTCACACTGGGCAGTAGCTGTTATATAGCCTGGTACAAAGCCTTTGAAATCGAAACAGAAAGCGTAATACACCAGTGATTTACCCCGCAGAGTTTCGTGCAGCCAGCCAGTATTACTGCCGACCATCTGGTTAAGTACTGCCAGAGGGTAACTGTCATTGACATCAGTCAATCTCATACCTGGCATACCTACTGTTACAGTAGCACCCTCTTTACCGGTTTTTTGTGTAATTATGCGTCTGTTAATATTGTTATCATTAGCGTAGCGATCCAGGTCAAGATCAGCTCCGGCAGGGATATCGGCAAACTTATTACTGATCAGAGTTTCAATTTCTTTAACATCAACATCACCAAAGACCACCAGAACGCCCTTATTAGCGTTGAGTATGGCTTTATAGTGGTCTGCAATCTGTTCTATGGTTATAGTTTGAACAGAAGAGGCAGTTCCAAATGGCATGCGTTTATAGGGGTTGTTTTCAAAGAAACTTGCCCGAAAGTGTCGTGATGCTTCTCTTTGCCAGTCATTAGCGATCTGGTTTATGCCAGCGATAACAACAGGTCTGATTTTATCGAGTTCAACCTGTGGGAAAGCGGGTTTGGTTATGACCTCGGTGAAAATATCAAGAGCTTGAGCCAGATCGTCTTTCATGACTTCAGCACAGAATCCAAAGCTGTTATTACCGCATTCCGGGGCGAGATATCCGCCGGTGTTGTCGAAGAATTCGAGAATTTGCTTATTATCATAACTTTCAGTGCCCCGAACTGCCAGTTGGGTTGCCATATTTGTTATGCCGTTATTGGAATCGGTTTCATCAATCAGTCCGCCTTTGACCATAAATCTCAGATGTACAAGAGGAGTAACCGGATTGCGTTTTATGAGGACGCGTAAGCCATTATTCAGGACTATTTTTTTAATTGCAGATTCTTTGGTAACGCTTTCTTTTTCATCTTGGGCTTTAGCCAGAGGTTTGCCCGTAAGAATAAGTGTCATCAATTTGCCTGTGTCGAAATACTTGCATGCCATGTCTTTAACCTGTTGGGCATTGACCTTTTGCATATTATCGCAATAGTTCTGGGAGAAATGAGCATCACCGGTAGAGAGGTAATCACCGGCCATAGCAGAGGCGATATCAACAGCCGTTTGCATGCCGCGAATATGGTTAACCTGAAGCTGTTTTTTAGTTCGGTGAAGTTCCAGTTCAGTTACACCCAGAGTTTTTATGTCGTTAAGGATACTGAGGGTTTGGCTAATTGCCTGGTCAATCTTTTCCTGTTCAACGGTAAGACGGATCATGAAAGTACCGTCTGCATAATCGGGAGTAAAATTAGTGGCACTGACATCAAGGGCCAGTTGTTTTTCTTCGCATAGTATATGATAAAGTCGGCTGGTCTTGCCATTTCCAATAATTCCTGCTAAAGTATCAAGGGCATACAGGTCAGGGTGTTGCAGTTTGAAAGAGGGGAAGGCAATAGTAACTCGTGCCGGTCCGCTCATAAAAGGCAATACTTTGGTAACTGTTCTGGGAGCAGTTACTTCAGGTTCTTCTGGCAGGGTAATAGTAGGAACGAATTTGCGTTTGAAGCTGCTGAATTCCTTTTTAACTTCTTCCAGCATTTTTTCGACTTCAATATCGCCAACAATAGCTACGACACAATTATCAGGTATATACATCGTCTGGTAATAGTCCATGATCTGTTTGCGAGTGAGTGCCTGCAGGATCTCCTGATGGCCGATAACAGGATATTTCGCCGGGTGTATCAGGTAGCGCATTTCATCGAGTAGCCGCCATTCCTGTCTGTCAACATTGGTGGTTCCCATTTCTAACTCGCGTTGTACGACTCCCCATTCACGGCTGAATTCATTTTCAGGGAAAATCGGCCTGGTAACCCAACTGGCCAGCGTGTGCAGAGCAACGCCTACATGACGAGATGGTACGGTAAGATAGTATTGGGTTCTGGCCTTACTGGTAGAGGCATTAAACTGAGCGCCAGTTTCCTTTATCATCTGACGACTTTGCTCTTCGGTGAGGTCAGAAGTAGAACCACCAGCCAGTAAATGCTCGAATAAATGACTTAAGCCGGCCCCCAGATAGTCACCTTCATATATACTGCCAGCCCGAACATGCACCCTTACCGCAGCAACAGGTGCTGAATGATCCTCTTTAATAATAACGGTCAGGCCATTGCCTAATTTCGCAATTATTTCATCTGGTTTATCAACGATTCTCATTTCCTGGGCCTGAGCAGTCCAGGAGCTTGTGGCTTCCTGACCCTGGCAGTAAGCCTTTGCAGTTATTATGGCAGTTAATGATAACACTATAACCAATGACCTCATGGCTGAATTCTTCATGAATCTAATCCTCATAACTATTACCTGCTATACAGGAATAAGTTTCTGAATTTATGAATAAAGTAAATGAAAATCTGATTATCTGTTAATCACGATTTTCCAGCTCTTCCATATAAGAAAGAGTGCGTTCCAGTTCACTTTCCAGATCACGAACCCTGAGCAATGCTTTTACTCTGGTCAGTAATTCGCTTTTATTTATAGGTTTATGCAAAAACTCATCAGCACCACAATCAACGCCGCGTTCGATATCGCCTGTCTCATGCAGGGCCGTTACCATAGCTATCATGATATCTTTGTTTGATGGGTCATTTTTAAGTCGCTCGCAGACCTCAAAACCGCTCATTCTGGGCATCATAACATCCAGCAGAACGACATCAGGCTTAAGTTCTGAGATCATCTCCAGGGCATTAATGCCATCATAAGCGATACGAACATTAGCCTCCAGGGGTATCAGATAGGCTTCAAGTAGTTCCGCGTTTTGAATATTATCGTCCACGATCAATATTTCCGCAGGTCTGTTTTCTTTGCCGGCACTCTGGCTTGCCATAAATAGTCTCCAGTATTAAATAAACAAATTAGCAATAATTACAATTTTAAGTCT
>JAFGDI010000234.1 GCA_016932145.1 Sedimentisphaerales bacterium | reverse complement strand
ATTTGCCTGAAGCCTACTTTAAGGATGTGTACTTTGTAGGGTCAGTTACTTTTACTAATTTTAACAATGACAGTTCCTGGAATGTAGTTACCGTCTATGATTATCCTGACCGGCTTGGCAATGGTGGCAGTGAATTAATTTCCGTTGCCCAGCTTGGTAACGGCGTTAATTGGGGTATAACTTTTCCTGGTGGCGTAGGTGATGTGACCACTCAGTCACCCATCGTTGATGGAGAGCCTATGTTGATCGTAGTTAAGGTGCAGCAGGATGGTAAAGTTATTAAGATGTGGCTGAATCCTGATCTGTCTCAGGCTGAATCAACGCCAACTATTGAACAAACCTCTCCGCACAGCCCCTTCTCAGTGGGTGGTATTTTCTTCCGCGGTGGATTCTGGGGCTCAAACCCTAATGCTTCTACTATTGATTATGAAGATTTTTCACTTTATCTCAATGAGTCACCATTCAATAACCACGCTCCAGTTACACCTACTCCGGCAATTGGTACTCAGAAGGTTGAACTGACAACTGACCTGAGCTGGAATGCTCCGATTTATGGCACTACTTCTGGCTATGATGTTTACATTAGTAATCAGGAGCCAAATGAGAATCTGCCAAATTTGGGCTTCACTAAGGTTGCCTCTGCTACTACTGCTACAACCTTGAGCAATGCTCAGCTCACCGCCGCTTATGGCAGCCTGGCCAATGATACTACTTATTTCTGGAGAGTTGACTCTTATGAGCCAAATCTGCCTAATCCTCCAATGCTGCGTACTGGTAACTATTGGAACTTCACTACCAAGCCAGCTACTGTATTGATCGAATCTGGTCCTATCTCAACTGTTGTTGCTGAAGGTGGCGATGCTTACTTCACTGTTAATGACCTCAATGGCATGAGCTACGAGTGGTACTATACCAGTGTTGATGGTTCTGTTACTGATCTGCTTCTTACCGAATCTGCCAAGTATGTTAATGCTAATACCAGCACTCTTACTGTTGCTGATGCTACTATGGCTGATGAAGGCTACTATTATTGCAAGGTCAGCAATACTCTGCCAAGCTCGCTTACATCTCCTTCTGCTCGTCTCTGGATCGAACGCATGATCGCTTACTGGCCGTTTGAAAATAGCAGCTTTGAAAGCGTTATCGCCGGCAGCCCTGCAATGATTACTGTTGGCACCCCAGGCTTTACTACTGGTATTGCTGGTAACGGTATGGAGATCAAAGACAGTACTGACCTGATCTATACTGAGCCGACCGAGTCTTCATACTTTGATATTTGTGATTATTCTATGACTGTAGCTTGCTGGGTTAAGACCAACAACACTCAGACATGGGTTCCTTTCGTTGCTCGCAATGGCGAAGGTCAGGGTTGGCAGTTGCGTCAGAGCGGTTTCAAATCAGGCCGTATCTGTCTTACTACTCGTGGGACTGGCAATGATGATGGTACTTACTCTAACAGAGCAGTATTTGACAATCAGTGGCATTACCTGGTAGGTACCTTCAGTGGCTCTGAAAAGAGAATCTACATTGATGGTGTTCTCAGTGTAAGATATTCAGAGGATGATGGCAGTGTTGCTCTCGAAGCTGATACTGCAACTGCTCCTATCAATCCAACTACTGCACCAGTAGGTATTGCCGGTCGCGTTTTTGGCGATCTTGAAAATCTGACCATTGAAGCACACAACAATCTTCATGGTATCTACGATGAAGTAGTTATTTATAACTACGCTCTTAGTGCCGATCAGATTGCTCAGAACTATGCCAATGTGACTGGTCTGGATGTTTGTCTGGGTCAGCAGTATGACCTCAATGGCGACTGTGTAGTTGATCTGGCTGATTTTGGTATTCTCGCCGGCGAATGGCTGGAAGATGCTAAAGTTAAACCAGCTCTGAACTAAGTCAGTGCTTTTATTGATTCCATCTCCAGGCATATGAAACCCGGTCTGGTCGTGCCATAATCACACCAGGCCGGCTTTATGCCCACATAGAATAGCAGCCGATCCATATTATTGGGTCGGCTGCTTTATTTTTAAATTACAATCTCTGTCAGGGGATGTAGTAACGAAATATTTTTTTGCTATTTACCTTCAGGGTTAACTACCTGATCCAGATATTCCTTCTGCAAACTGCTGTCTGATTCCATGGGCAGATTATTGTATCTGGCATCAAGGCTTTTGATTATCGCCAGGATATTCTGGTCTGGCTTAAGTTCGTCAGCTAATACTAAAGCCGCTATGCGTGCAGCTACGGTACGCTTATGGTCTGTCCATTTATCTTGTTGATCCTGAGGCAGGCCGGCCTCTGCGGGCATGATAAACTTCTTGAGCATGGCAACTAATATCATCACATCGTCGGCACTTTTCTGCGAAGCAGAGGAAAAATGCTTTTCAAAGCTATCCATGATCTCTATGTGCTGACCCAGATTACTGGAAATGGTTAACTGCGTCATTTCTATCAACTGCATGCGTATGGCATGGTCAGTGTTCTTGTCGAACAGGACGGTAAAGAGCTTATTGCATACCGAAAGACGATTGGCTTTGTCCATTTCATAATTGAGCAGATCAATTACTGTACGCCCCGCCTGCTCATATTGGGCTTTGATTAAATAGTCATCAAAATTGAATGCCAGTATTAATTTCTCGTACCGGGGATCAACCGCACTGCCGGCTGTTTTCAGGGCACTTACCTTTTCTATCAAAATAGAGGTCGCCTGATTCTTGAGCATTCGCAATGGCTCGCCATCGCCGATCAGCGATACCAGCCATTTATATACTTCGCTCTCAGGCATACCGGTTATGATCTTTCGGACAGCATCCTGTAATCTGCTTTTGACATCAGGGCTTTGTTCTATGACAAAACGGTCTTTCAATTGCCCCAGAAACACAGGTGAACTGTTCAGGTCAACTACTGATATTACCGCAAATCGTACCGCCGCTTCACTATCGTCAAGCATACCCAGTTCCAGCAGCTTATTAACTGACTCTACGCCATGTATAGCAACAAATCCATATACGGCCATGGCTCGTACATCGGCTTCACTATCTACCAGACCATCTGCTATCAATGTAGATAGGGGACCGGCGGCTATGGATCGCCAGTTGTCATTTTCTACTATCCGTCTTATAGCACGGAATAATGCAACTCTTAATAGCGGCATATTCTTTGTCTTGCCTATATTCTGCTCTATTGACTGAACCAGTAATTCGATCCGCACCGCATCGGCCGGTTCCAGCCGAGATGATATCTTGCCTGCCGCTGCTATCGCGGCCGCTGATACATCCTGGTGTTTACTGCCTTGCCACAAAGTTATACATTGTTCTAAAGCTGGAATATGTTGTACCTGCCCCAGTGTATTTAATATGGCCTTCTGGCAGGAAGGAACTTGCTCAACAGACAGTTGAGTCAGCAGTTTGTCGATAAGGGGTATGGCTTCGGGGTTACTGCCAAATACTCCCAGGGTCTCAGCTACCGCCGAACGCACAAATTCTTCATTGTCAGATATATAACTGCCCAGCAGTTTCATCAGACTCTCTGCTACCGACGCTTCACGCGCCTGGGCGGTATTGCCCCATACTATTAACTGGCTGGCTGCCCACTGACGCACGGGCTTGTCCTGGCTTATGTCCAGTTTGCTTTGCAACATGGCGAGTTTGTTTTCAGCTGTCAGTGAATTAAACCTGTCGGTCTCGGCACTGAGGTATTTATTTTGCCAATAGACAACATCTTGTTTGCTGCTCTCTACTTTTATGCCTAGCTGCTTATTGTCCTGTGCCAGCATACGGGCCTGTAATAGCAGGAAATCAGACTCACTCATCCAGCGAAGGTTGGGCAATTCAATTTCCAGAAATTGACCGACATCAAACGATTCTCGCGGCATTACCAATCTGTGACAGATGGCATTTATGGCTCGCTCTCGGATCTGAGGGGTTTTATCCTGCACCAGTTGTGCCAGATTTAATATAGCGTCCCGACTTGGTATCCGCTCTATGGTAATTATGGCCGCCAGACGATTTTCTATCGTCTCCTCTGGAGATATAGCTATTTCAGTCAATCGACCTATAGCCGACTCTGGGAAGCAGGTTGCCAGAGCGCTGGCAGCACTGTCTGACAGTAGTTGGTCGTCAGAATAGAGACAGTTAAACAGGGGATCGATAAATATATCAGGGTAGATCTTACCTGTTGAAAATATACCGCCGGGATTGTGCTGCGTTAAGGCCTGGCATATGATACGACGGGTTTCATTATTATTCTGACCATTTAATATCACTGACAGCTTCTCACATCCGCCCGGAGTTGTTAATAGTACAGAAATATTATCCCGCTTTATGGTGGAACTTGCAGTTTTGTCCAGCAGTACCCGAGACATGACATCTTCTGCGGTAACCTCTTGGGCTGGCAAAGCCGATGGGCCTGCCAAAACCGCAGCAACTGCGGCTAATATAAGGTTGTGTGTCAACTGCCTCAATTTTGTTCCTTAATGTTCACTTGTTATGCTTTTGTTTAATGTTCTGCACTCAATTTTATTCGGCTATTATCGGTGCAGGCTAGTAGTTTATTGCTATTTTAATTTCTTGTCAATCAAAGGAATAAAAAACAATATAATTTTCTTAGTTTTAATCTTTTCTTCTCTTATAATTACGAATCAAATGAGAAAAAAGATCAAAAATTTACTCTGGCTTATACTCTCGCTCGGAGCAATATGCTGGCTCGTAAAGGGAATGGATAAAAAAATGGTCGGTGAAGTTCTCGCCCAGACTAAAATTGCATGGGCGATTCCCGCTGTTATCCTTTTTACTTTTTCTCAGGCTGCTATGGCTAAACGATGGACCACCTTACTCAAGGCACATGACATCTTTATCTCTTTTTCTCAGGCGGTCAGACTTACTTTCCTCGGATTGTTCTACAATAACTTCATGCCTGGATCTGTGGGGGGCGATCTGCTCAAAGGTTGGTATGCCACTCATCATTGTGATAGCGACAAAAAATTACATGCTGCCTTATCGGTTCTTTTTGACCGAATTCTGGGACTCTCCGGCACATTGATTCTCGGTTCACTGGCAGCCTTTTCACTTGCCAGTAGCTTTTCTCTACCGGTAAATGGGTATAGTATTGATATAAGAATGCTTATAATTGGTATAATAGTTCTTATTTCAGTGGGGGCTGTTTTCGTGCTCAGTCGTCGGGTAAGAAAGTATCTTTTTATTACTAATTTGTTGGAAAGATTGCCGGCTCAGGAAAAACTCAAAAAGATCGAACAGGGTATCCATATTTACCGTCAGAACCCGGGAGCTTTGTTGCTGGCATTACTCATAACTTTTGCGGTGCAGACAATGGCCATAACTTCTATCTGGCTGCTTACTATATCGCTGGGGCTAAAGGGCATTACTCTGCTTCACTGCATTACGATAATGCCTATCGTCTGGGTTATCAGTGCTGCTATACCCGTCCCCGGCGGATTAGGCATCATCGAAAATCTTATGATCCCATTTTTTATTGCCGCAGCAGACCATAATGCTTTCAACAGTCCGGAAGAATTAACCGCCAGGGTCATGGCTCTTACACTGCTTAACAGACTGATGATATATATCAGCTCAGCTCCTGGTGGACTTGTTCCTATTTTTGGCGGGCATTTGCCACCAAAAAGTGAAATCGAAGCCGATTTTTCTGATAATGGGAACTAAACATTTAACTGATATGCTTTAAGTGCATTAGTGTCAATGCCTAAACCAATGATGCCTCTTCTTCATGGTTTCATGGAAGTGCCAACGCTTCATTACTATCAGACTGCTCACAAATAGAAATATTATTACTGTAGGCTCCGGGGCCGCTACAGCTCCGGGTAGATCATCTGAATCGCTTTCATCACCCAGGTAAGGACCGACATCTGTTACTATAAACAATTCCATAGCCGGTATATTATCCAGCCTTATCTCCTGTAATGGCAAAGCCATAAAGTCATATTGTTCTCCCTCAACCCTGAACGAGGGCACGAAATCAACCGACACAGAACCTGATCCTCCTGCAAGGGCGGGTAAAACAGCCATAAATGACATCGCCAGGCTCAAGGCCAATACATATCTTTTTCTTCTTCTTTCCACGCTGGCATACTTCCTGTCTGAATACATTGTTTCATTTAAACATGTATAAGTCAAACATAATAAAGTCAGCCATCAGGGCTTACCAGTTGGTCCTATCGTCTGATATTCCATTTCAGGTGAAGATTATATCTTTTTTTCGCCAAATTTCACTTTTATCACTCTACTACAGAGTTTTGGCAAAGAGCGTTAGTGATGAGGCATTAACTATCTCAACTGGTACTACCTTTCCAATCATACTGGCAGGCCCATTAAATACGACTATATGGTCACCACCTGTGCGGCCTGTCAGTTGCGGGTTACTCTGATCTGACATGCCTTTTATCCCGGCGGCAAGATGAGGGCTTTTGCTAAGTCCTTCTACCAGTACATCATAGCGTTTACCTGTCGTTTTGGAATTATCTTCCAGAGATATCTCTTTTTGCAATGCTAATACTTCGGCCAGTCGTTTTTGCTTTACTTCTTCAGGTACATCGTCAGGGTATTTGTCGGCGGCAGTAGTGCCTGGGCGTACCGAATATTTAAATGCAAAGCAGTTCTTATATCTTACCCGACGGATAAGTTCCAGTGTTTGCTGATGATCGTCATCAGTTTCGCCACTAAAACCGCAGATAAAATCACCCGCAAATGAGATATCAGGAACCTTTTCACGCGCCAGGTCAATTATCTCATAATATTGCGATATGGTATAATGACGGTTCATTCTTTTGAGCATGGCATCTGAGCCGCTCTGTGCGGGCATGTGTAAATAAGGACATACCTTTTCCAGACTGGCCATAGCCTCTATGCACTGACGATCAAAATTGCCAGGGTAGCTGGTGACAAATCTTAGTCGTTCTAAACCATTGATATCATGTAGTTTATATAATAGGTCAGACATCAGATATCTGCCTGTGGCGTCACTGTAATCGTACTTATTGACCGCCTGACCTAAAAGGGTTATCTCTTTGACACCGTTGTCAACCAGTCTTAATGTCTCGTCATATATATGCTGAGGTTGACGCGATATTTCCCGGCCGCGAACATGGGGCACTATGCAGTAACTGCAAAAGTTGTTACAGCCATGCATAATTCGGACAAAGGCCATGAAGGGATGGTCAACTTCAGGACGGTCGCGGTAAGAATCGAGTCTTTCCAGACCATGCGGATCGGCATTGTCATTCAGAACGACAATGCGAGAGCTGAGTTTCTTTTTCTCTGGGCAGCCCAGTTTTTCCTGCCAGGCGATATCTACCAGGTCTGCCAGTTCATAGATCCGGCTTGGACTGGTGACTATGGTCACTTGCGGATAGTCATCGAGCAAAGTCTGTCCCAGTCTCTGGGCCATGCAGCCTATTACAGCCAGGACGAAGTCTTTTTTATGTATGTGCCGGTTCTTGAGCTGGCTTATTTTGGTAAGTACCTTATCTTCGGCATGTTGGCGAACAGAACAGGTATTGTAGATTATTACCGATGCTTCATTGGTGGTGGTAACTCTTGTATAGCCAAGGTTTTGGAGATTGCCAGCCACAAGTTCAGAGTCCAGCTTGTTCATCTGGCAGCCGATAGTTTCGATATAAAATGTCTTTTGCATTGCTGAGATTATAGCGAAAAAGTAATAAAAAACAATGTTGGT
>JAFGDI010000233.1 GCA_016932145.1 Sedimentisphaerales bacterium | reverse complement strand
GCTTTTAAGTCCGGGATATATGACATTTGAAACTCTTGGATCATTTTCCAGATACTCAGCTATTACCTGAGCGTTTTGGGCATGTTGTTTCATTCTTACTGCAAGGGTTTTCAGGCCTCTTAGTGTCAGCCAGCAGTCCCAGGGGCCGGGTATCGCTCCGGCAGCATTCTGATAGAATTTAACTTGTTCAAATAATTCATGGTCCTTGGTCAGAACTGCACCACCAACCACATCGCTATGCCCACTGATGTATTTTGTTGTGCTGTGTACTACGATATCAGCCCCCTGATTCAAAGGCCGCTGAAAATATGGGGTTGCAAAGGTGTTATCTGCTACCAAAACGGCTCCTTTTTTATGGGCAATATCAGCTACGGCTTCTACATCGATAAGTTCCAGTAGAGGGTTGGCTGGCGTTTCGATCCAGACAATTCTGGTTTTTTCTGTAATTGCCCTGGCAAAAGCGGCATTATTGGTTCCGTCAACATAGCTGAAGCTGATGCCTCGAGGTTTATATACCTGCTCGAAAAGGCGAAATGTTCCTCCGTATATACAGCCTGCTGAGACTACCTGGTCACCAGGCTTTAACAGTGACAGTACCGCGTCAATTGCTGCCATGCCAGAAGCAAAGGCAAGGCCATTGGTTGCATCTTCGAGTGATGCCAGACATTGTTCCAGAGCTGTTCTGGTGGGGTTGGCACTGCGAGAATATTCATAGCTATGGGGCTTGCCGATGTCCTCAAATATAAAATTCGCTGCCTGATATACCGGGGTTACGATCGCCCCTGTAGTTGGGTCCGGGTTCTGACCGGCCCTGATCGCTTTTGTTGCAAATTGCATTTGTATGACTCTCCTTTTGTAATCAATTTAAGCGGATATATGCTCGAATAAAGCTGTTGACAGATATCTTTCGCCGTAGCTGGGGATTATGACTACTATAGTTTTGCCATCATTTTCCGGACGGGAGGCAATTACACTGGCAGCTTTCAGGGCGGCGCCAGAGGAAATGCCGACAAATAATCCTTCTTCCAGTGCAGCCCTGCGAGCCCATTCTATGGCCTCCATGTGGTCAACAGTTACAACTTCGTCGATAATGTTTATGTTAAGCACTTTGGGTATAAACCCAGCTCCAATTCCCTGGATTTTATGCGGACCGGGTTTTATTTCCTGTCCGGCGAGTGTCTGGGTTAATACCGGGCTCTGTAACGGTTCTACTGCAATAGATTTAAAACCAGGCCGTTTGGCTTTGAGCACTTCCGATACGCCGGTTATTGTGCCGCCAGTACCAACGCCGGCGACCAGCATATCAACCTGGCCATTGGTATCATGCCAGATTTCCTGGGCCGTTGTCCGGCGGTGTATCTCAGCATTAGCAGGGTTTTCAAATTGCTGGGGCAAATATGAATCTGGTGTGTCAGCGGCTATTTCCTGAGCCTTATTGATAGCGCCTCGCATTCCTTCTGAGGCCGGCGTCAATACCAGTTCAGCGCCAAGAGCTTTTAATACCTTACGCCTTTCAATGCTCATTGATTCAGGCATGGTAAGCAGCAGTTTATATCCGCGTGTAGCAGCTATAAATGCCAGGGCTATGCCGGTGTTGCCGCTGGTTGGTTCTACTATCAGAGTGCCAGGTCTTATCT
Source organism: Sedimentisphaerales bacterium (assembly GCA_016932145.1). Taxonomy (GTDB): domain Bacteria; phylum Planctomycetota; class Phycisphaerae; order Sedimentisphaerales; family SM23-30; genus JAFGDI01. The sequence goes on along the minus strand of JAFGDI010000233.1, from coordinate 18,337 downwards.
TCCCTTCCTGCTCACCGGCATTGATGAGGGCCAGGCCCAGTCTGTCTTTAACCGATACCAGGGGGTTGCGGCTTTCCAATTTGGCCAGTACTGTTGCTTTGCCGGAGATCAGCTTATTGATTTTTACTAATGGGGTATTGCCTATCGTGTTTGTTATATTGTCAAATATTCTGGTCATGTTTACCTCTTTTTGTTGCCGGTCATGGTTGTATATGGTTTCTAAATGTCACTAAGTTCATGATGTTATTATAGTATTCAGTATTTTTAAATTCAAGTAATTTCATGATGTTTAGTATTTTTCTTTAAACTCTTTGATTGTAAGCTGTTATACTATGCTGTGTTTTATGTGTGTGAAATATCGCTGGAAAAATAGCAATATTGGTATATAATCTTCAGGGTATAAATAATAAGAGAAAGGCAGTAAGATGGGTTTGTCGCAAAAATGTCAATACACGGTTAGAGCGGTTTTAGAATTAGCCAAACGATACGGTTCAGGGGCTGTTCGGGCTTCTGAAATAGCTGCCAACCAGGCTGTTCCTCAGCGATTTCTGGAAATTATTCTTAACGAGCTTAAGCCTTCTGGTATAGTTGAGTCCAGGCGAGGTGTTCAGGGGGGTTACTTTTTGGTTCCAGAGCCAAAGGATATTACCCTAGGGCAGATAATAAGACTGGTAGAGGGGCCACTGGATCCGGTTCGCTGTACTGGTGATACGCAAAATGCCTGTTGTCCGCTGATAGATAACTGTGCCCTGGTCGGAATCTGGCAGGAGGCCAAAGAGGCTGTGGAAAAAGTATATGACGGTACAACCTTTCAGGATCTGGTAGATAAAGAGAAGCTGTTTGATTGCCGCAAGAGTAATGACTATTGTATATGAGGCTGTAGAAGTGATATTAATGGGATTGCAACTGTCAGAGTCTTAAGGACAGTGACCATAGCTTGTAACTTTTTTTGTTGCTTATTACTGTAACTGTTAACGGTTAAAATAGCATTTTATCGGCGTAGATGTTCTGGAATTCACTGCGGGCAGCTAATTCGATATATTCCATGAGGTCGGCGAGTGTGCTGGCGTGTTTTCTCAGGGAGCGGTTAATGAGCATAGCCACTGCTCCGGTACTGGCGGCATTGCCGATAGAGATTATCTTATCAAGAGGAACTGGCGGGAAGAGCCCTACCCTTCGGGCACTTGCCGGGTGCAGGTAATTGCCGAAGGCTCCGGCCATATATACCCGTTCAATATCATTATAAGTCAGCCCGGCGGTATGAAGCAGTACTTCTATGCCAGCGGCTATAGCGGCCTTGCCCAATTGTACCTGCCTTATATCTTTTTGGGTCAGAATGATATTTTCTCTGGTTCCACTGCAATTCTGGGGGATTACGATAAATGCCGGCTGATCGTTATGCTGGCAGAGTCTGTCTCTAAATTCGGCTGGCGTATTTTCAGGCAGTTCATCGGCAGAGAGCATTCTTCCGGTTTCGTCGATTACGCTATTATCCAGCAGGCAGGCGATAATGTCGATCAGGCCGCTGCCGCAGATGCCGATAGCCGGTCCTTTTTCTATGGTATCAATAACAAAGCCGGTTTGATCATTAAAGCTGAATTTTTCGATCGCACCGCCAGAGGCACGCATGCCATGTAAGATTCTGGCACCTTCAAAAGCCGGTCCGGCGGCAGTGCTACAGCAAAACAGTCTGCCATCATGGGCCAGAATGATCTCGCCATTAGTGCCGATGTCAACAGCCAGATTAGCTCCCGAGTCGTATTCGATTTCGCTGGCCAGGGCTACGGCAACAGTATCTCCGCCAATATGGCCGGCAATACCCGGTGCTATAACCAGTTGTCCGGCTGGGTTTATAATTAGACCGCAACTCTGGGCTTCTATGTTTATCAGGCTGCAAAACCCAGCGACATAAGGAGCTATGCCTATCTGACTGACCGGCACACCCGCGAGCAAATGCTGCATGGTAGCATTGCCGACCGCTACTACCTCGTATATATCCAGCGGGTCAAGGCTATGTTGGTTGCATAATTTGCCGATCAGTTCATTGATAGCCCTGATAGAGATCTCCTGCATTACCTGGAGTCCGCCGGGGGTTTCCATGGTGAAATTTATGCGACTGATAATATCGTCACCATGACTTATCTGGGGGTTGCTGCAAGCAGCTCTGTCAATTACATTACCAGTGATCATATCAACTAATAATGCAACCATAGTGGTTGTACCCAGATCGACAGCAATGCCAAATAGCTTACGACTGTCAGGGTTATCAGCAGTTTTTAGTCCTATAACTCTGTTACTATTGTCAAGCACAACCAGAGCTTTACCTGCGGCGTTCTCCTGGTATATGCCAGCTCTCATTATATTGGGCAGTTCCCTGAGCATAGTTGCAGAAAAAGTGAAATCTTCGCCGGGCAGAGTATCTTCCAGTGCATTTAGCAGTCTGCGTGCATCGCTGCGTAAGTCATGCACTTCAGGAGCTTGTACCGTAACTTCTATGAGCTTGAGGTTGGGCTTAACCTCGATATCAGTATTGATATTGAGGCCATGAGCCATTATCTGCATTATTTTGTTTCTTCTTGAAGTGTCAGGCACAGATACCGACATATCGCAATCAGGGAAGAACTGGCAGGCCCTAACGGGTACTTCGCTGCCAGATGGTATTACCAGACACTTATCGCAATTGCCTTTACCGCCACAGGATGAGTTAATATCGATTCCGGCGGCTTTGGCTGCTTGCAGCAGATTTTGTCCCGCCGGGATAGTTACAGTTACGCCATCTGGTAAAAATTTAATTCTATACTGGTCCATAGTACTTATTTTGCTTTAATTATGTGTTATGTTGGTCAACCCAAGATTATATCGAGCCGAATAATACTATGGCAGTAATATTTTGATATATTTATGATTTAACTTTTAAGTTTTATGATGAGAAATATGCAATGAATGGAAATAGTAGCAGTTGCCTGATGGATCATAAGTTGATAGTGAGTGCGATAAATTTGCCTATGGTTGTTGTAACTGTTGAAAACATAATATGTTACTTTAATAGTGCTGCTGAGCGGTTAACTGGCTGGAAATCAATCGATGTTGTAGGAGAAAAGTACAATAAGGCCCGTTTTTTCAGTGAAGATTCAGATGCGGCTGTGACCACGAATTATGGTATTAAGTCGGTATTGCAAAATGGTATTCCGGCGACCTGGAAGGGTTTTATAGTCAGGAAAAATGGTCAGCGAATACCGGTTGAGTCTCATATCTCGCCAGTCCGCGATCAGGAAAGCCAGGCAGTAATTGGGGCAGTCAATATAATGCATGATATATCGGTATTGGCCGGGCTGGAACAGACATTAAAGGATATATTACTTAGTTCCCGGCTGGACCATCTCTGCGGCGTTAATAATCGTCAGGCGATAGATGGTATAATAGAAAGTGAGATAGAGCGAGCCAGTCGATATAGCCAGCCTTTAGCGGTTATTATGCTGGACCTGGACGACTTTAAGAAGATAAATGATAATTATGGTCATGAAACCGGCGATCTGGTCTTGCGTGAGGTTGGCAGTATGCTGAATTTCAATTTGCGTCTGCCAGATTCGGTGGGTCGTTGGGGCGGCGAGGAATTTCTTATCGTCCTGCCGGGCAGTACTCTGGATACCGGTCGTCAGACTGGTCAGCGGTTATGTGAGTATATAGCCAATCTTGAGATAAGAGGTCTGGAACGGCCTGTAACAGCCAGTCTGGGCGTAGCAATTCACAAGCCGGGCATTACTGCCGGTGATCTTATCAATAATGCCGATAAAGCCATGTATCAGGCCAAGCAAAAAGGCAAGAATCAGGTTTGCGTTTATGACTGAGCTATCATAAAAGCGTCTCAAATCTTTCATTTTCGACAGGGTTGAAGCTGGCTGATGGCTTTATTGCCAAGTCGGGAGATCAGCAGAGCGTTGAGGGCGGCTTCGGCAGTGCGTGCCCCTATGCTTTTGATTAGCGAGCCGCCAAGAATTCCGCCCAGATTTCCAGTCCATTGACTTACCGAGTCTCCGATGCTGTCGGCGGCCGAACGGGTGGTTTCCTCTATCATGCCGCTGAGATAGGTATTAAGCAGGGCCTGAGTGAGTATTACCGCCGTCTGGCCAAAGGCCGGTCGGAGCTGGTATATGAACAACAGGTCTTTTATCATAGCTGTGCTGGAATATATGACGATCATCTGGTCAATAGCTGATATAGGAGAAAGGGCCGTTCCGGCACCGGCCCGCAAGGCGTATTGTCTGACCCGGCTATGGGCCAGCTGGTCTAAAATGCTCTGGAAGCGACGGTCGAAATCTTCAAGCCAGTGTTCAGCTTCACAAGGGCTGTCTTTTGTTAATAAATAGTCACGGGCAGTGATCAGGTCGTCGGCCTGTTGGCCAGATAGTCCAATACTAATGAGTCTTTTTCTGCCGTCATTGTGCAAGGGGTATTCCCTGAGGAAGTTTTGTAACTGCTCTTGAGCCTGGCTGGAATGTTCTTGCAGTTGCTTTTGGAATCGCTGCCGCTGTTGCAGTGTGGATATGGCCTTGATGTTTATTGCCGGGCTGCGCTGTAAGCGAACTATTTGCCATATAAGTTTGATTATGACCAAAGTCAGGATCAGGGCAAATATGCCTGCCAGACTTGCTGCTAAAATATTGTAAGGCCAGGGCAGGGCTTTGATGTCATTAGCAAAAGATACTATCTGACTTATCAAGATTAAAGACAGAACAGAGGCTAAGGTCAGTATGCCCCAGGTTAATGTCTTTCTCAGGGCAGGTGGCAGATTCCATCTGCCCGAGCTGTTTTCCAGGTCGTGTAGTTTGCGGGTAAATTCTTCACGCAATTGCTGCTCTTGCTGCTCGCGTATTTCTTGTTGTTCGTCAGCGTTGAGTATTCTGGTCTGTTGCGGTTTAAAGTTGGGTATGCCCACTCCCTGATCTCCGGTCCGATAGTGGGTTGTGTTATTATCAGAATTAGCAGCGGTTGCTGTGTTATCAGATGCATCTGATAGTTCTGTTGCCTTAACCGCAGGCGACTTGTGCAGAGGATCGCCGATAGGTCTGTTGGCTTTATCTTTGTTATGGTCCATGTTATATCCTTGTGCTTTCAGTTGATCATGAAGTTAAAGATGCGATCCATGCCCAGATGTTCAGGTGGTATCTGAATGTTTTGCGAAGTTGTCGGCAAAACGCTATAGTAATGAAAATCATCTGGTTGCCAGCTTTTCGGCCAGGCCTCTGGCAGGGGAGAAACAGCAAATTCAATTTCATTTCGCTGCGGATTATCGGCTCTGAGCTTGCCGATAAGGCTGTCAGGTGCCTTGCCCGGCATAGTTGACCAGCAGGCACTACAAGTGAACCATCTTATATCAGCTTCGGGCAGGAGGTTTTTGGCCCGATTATTCATCTGCCGCAGAAGCGACATAAGTCTGCCTGACTCAACATCGGCGGGTAAGACCAGGTCGGCTTTAGTGGCAACAAAGGCGATCTTCTTTAGTGAGCTGTTCCAGAAGCGGAGGATGCGTGAGAGTTTCCGGCCCAGCGTAGAGTCTGTTTGTAAGGCTTCGATCAGGTCAAGTACTAACTGGCGATTGTCATTGTATCTGCCCACGCCGCCGGCCAGTAATGAAGGAATATCAACCAGGATTATCAGTGTTTGTGCCTGACTGAGCTCATCGAACAGGGGTAATACTAACTGCTTGCGATAATAGCGATAGTAATGGGCAAATTCTCTGGCTATTTCCGGATGTTCCTGTCGGAATTCTGCCGGCAGGGGGGCGAACTGGCTATCATTATCAAGCCCGCATAATCTCGCTGAAGCTATGGCCTGATCTGTACCAGATTCAATTGCTCTGCCTTTCTGGTCCAGCAGAAAAACCGAAGGCGATATCAGCGGTTTGTATCCGAGAATAAGACCTGCCAGTGACAGGCGGTAAGCAGCCAGAAGTTTTTCAACTGTGGGTTCAGGCCCGAGCAGTGCCTGATTATAGGTGGTCATGGCAGCATCATAATCGTGATTATCATTGTAATGACGAAAGAGATGGTCCGACCATTGAGCATAACCACTATGAGCGGCAATAGCGGCATCGGCTATTCTCTCGCCGGGGAAGTCGGTAAACTCGAGACGCTGGTAAAAATGTTTCCAGTCGCTCCGGCGATATTCGCAAGAGAAACGATAGCTGTCAGTGGTCTTTTTCGGCCAGTCTTTAGCCCGGCTCAGAGCGTCCCGATGCTTTTCAAAGGGGAAAGTATCATTGATGTCATGTCCTGAGTTATTCTCATGCCAGCCTCTTATCTTAGCCTGACCGTCCAGAGCAAAGTCAGAACTTTCAAATTCAGACAAATGCCAGAGCAGACTGCTGAGAAAAACCGTTTTGCCTCCACCAGCTATGCCAGTTATGGCTATTTTGCTTGTCTTATACAACTTCAACTGTAAGGTCTCCAATGAAAAATCCGGTTTTATGGAAATGTAAGCAATGCGACTATTGTATAGGAATAAAATACAAATAAAAAGACTAACTTTTATTACTGTATTAAGAAGGGTTTCAATAGTTGCTATAGTGCCTATAAAAGTCTCCTGGTAAGACTACTAAGAAATTTTCAGATAATTCGACATGGTATGCACAGGAAGTTTAGCTAGAGTATTAACTATGTCAATATGGCAGGTTTTTGTTAGTGGTTTTGTTTGCTTTTTTTTTAAGTCTTTGTCAATTGACATGTTATGTTTTGTGGCACAATAATTGCTTAATAGGAGTTGAGTGATGCATAATACTGACAACTAATGCAGGAGATTAAAATAATGCGATTTGATAAGATGACAGTGAAGGCTCAGCAGGCATTGGCAAATGCTCAGGAGATAGCCGTAAATAGTTCACATGGTCAGCTTTCGTTGTTACATCTGCTGGCGGCCTTGTTGAATGAAGAAGATGGCGGTCTGGTTAAGCCTTTGTTTCAGAAGTGTGGTTATGGTGTTGGGCGTATATCATCAATGGTGCAAAGTGAGCTGGACCGGCTGCCTACGGTAACTGGTCAGGCCCAGTTGGCGGCAGAGCCATCATTTAATCAGGTAATGATACAGGCTAATCGTCAGGCAGATACATTCAAGGACGAATATCTCAGTACAGAGCATTTATTGCTGGCTATGCTTGAGGTTGACTCAACAGCCAAAGAGATATTGACAGTAAATGCGGTTAAGAAAAACGAATTATTGTCTGCATTAAAGGAAATGCGTGGTAATCAGCGTGTGACAGACCCTAATCCTGAAAATAAGATGCAGGCATTGGAAAAATATGGAATAGACCTCATTGAGCTGGCGCGCAAGGGCAAGCTCGACCCGGTAATAGGTCGTGATGATGAGATCCGCAGGTGTATTCAGGTCTTGAACCGTCGTACTAAGAATAACCCTGTGTTGATAGGTGAGCCGGGTGTAGGTAAGACCGCAATAGTTGAAGGGCTCGCTCAGCGTATAGTTAATGGTGATGTACCTAAAGGACTCATGGACAAGAAGGTAATAGCTCTGGATATGGGAGCTCTTATCGCCGGTGCTAAATTTCGCGGTGAATTTGAAGATCGCTTGAAAGCGGTACTTACCGAGGTACAGAATGCTGATGGCAGTATAATTCTGTTCATCGATGAGCTTCATCTGGTAGTGGGTGCGGGCAAGACAGAAGGTGCGATGGATGCCGGTAATTTGCTCAAACCTGCTCTGGCTCGTGGTCAACTGCGTTGTATCGGTGCTACTACATTAGATGAATATCATAAGTATATAGAGAAAGATGCTGCTCTGGAGCGTCGGTTCCAGCCTACTCTGGTGGAAGAGCCCAGCGTAGAGGCTACTATTGCGATATTGCGTGGTTTGAAGCATCGTTACGACACTCATCATGGTGTAAGAATAACCGATAGTGCCCTGGTTGCCGCTGCAACTTTGAGTAAGCGTTATATAGCGGACCGTTTTTTGCCGGATAAGGCTATTGACCTCATTGATGAAGCTGCTTCTCGTTTGCGTATCGAAAATGATACTATGCCCGGCGAACTGGACCAGTTGCGTCGCAATATTATTCAGTTGCAGATCGAACGAGAGGCATTGAAACTGGAATCTGATGCTGCTTCTCAAAAGCGGCTTAATAAGATTGAGGCGCAGCTTGCCGACCTGGAAGAGCAGAATGCCGCCCAGAGTGCCCAATGGGAGTCTCAGCGAGGTGTGCTTGACCGGGTTAAGCAATTGCAGGAGCGAGCAGACGAGGTTCGCAATCGTTTTGAGCAGGCCCAGCGAATGGGAGACCTGGAAACGGCGGCCAGGCTGAAATATACGGAGTTGGCCGAGATCGAAAAGCAGCTCGCCGCCTGCCAGCAGCAGGAAGAAGCTGACAAAGCTGCTGGTAATCGTATGGTAGCTGAGGAAGTGACTCCGGAAGATATAGCCCAGGTGGTGTCGAAATGGACGGGTGTTCCGGTAAGTAATCTGCTCTCTGGCGAGAAGGAAAGGCTCTTGAAGATGGAAGACCTGCTGCGTAAACGCGTGGTTGGTCAGGACCAGGCGGTTCAGGTAGTAAGTGATGCTGTGCGTCGAAGCAGGGCGGGGCTGGGTGATCCGAACCGGCCTATTGGCAGTTTTATTTTTCTTGGGCCAACCGGCGTAGGAAAGACTGAGTTATGCCGGGCTCTGGCTGAGTATCTGTTCAATGATGAGCAGGCGATGGTGCGTATCGATATGAGCGAATATATGGAAAAGCACAGTGTCTCACGACTGATCGGTGCCCCTCCCGGCTATGTCGGCTATGAGCAGGGAGGCGTGCTGACAGAGGAGGTTCGTCGTCGGCCATATTGCGTTATTCTGCTCGATGAGCTGGAAAAGGCCCATAGTGATGTTTTCAATATTCTGTTGCAAGTGCTGGACGATGGCCGCCTGACCGATGGTCAGGGGCGAACGGTTGATTTTAAAAATACTATTGTGATAATGACCAGTAATATCGCCGGTAAGGAGATATCTGAGCTGACCGGCAGGGAGGGGGCTGATTGGGAGGTTGAAGCTGTTGTGACAGAGGCACTCAAGAGCCGCTTCCGGCCAGAGTTCCTCAATCGTATCGACGATGTGATAATATTCAACCCGCTGAGCAGGGAACATCTGTATAAGATAACAGATATTCAGCTTGAGGCATTAGCCGGCCGTATGCGCGACCGGAAATTGGAATTCACTATCACTGATGCCGCACGAGAATTATTGCTGGAAGAAGGCTACGACCCGGCTTATGGTGCCCGCCCGCTCAAGCGAGCCATTCGCCAGAAACTGGAAAATCCGCTAGCCAGGCATATACTCGAAGGCAAATTTACAGATGGTGACCATATAAACATTGATGCTGCTGGGCATAGCTTTACATTTAGTAAGAAACAAGTATGATCTGCTATCACGGCTTAAAGACAAGATGAGCTGCGAGTGGTATAATTGCGTCTATACTTTCGTTCAACTGCCTTATTGGCAAATGATTTGATAAAAGTGTCTGACAGTAAAAAATTATGGCTGCTGCATAATCGGCCAAATGCGGCTGGCGATATAAGTTCCGGCTTGGGATAAGGTGAGATGTGAATCTGACAGTTTACTTCGATTCAGAAATGCAAACCATTGTTTTTGTTTGCCAGTATCTTCCAGGAACTCCCCAGTAAAAGCTACTGGCATTTGTTCAGGCATCGCTGTCTTGCGTCTGTCAAAAGTCGCTTTGATAGCCAGCCATAATAATTTATCGTCAATTTCCATATTACTCAGCAAGATATACACATCATAAAAATCCTTCATTCTGCTATTCATATAGCCAAGCACTACCATAGCATTGATTTTTTCGGCAATTACGGTTGCTGGGTGATATGCCTTGATTTTGGGTGCAGGCAAATCAAGTAGAGTTGGATACTCGATCTTATCAGGCCATGGTATTATCGCATCGCCAAAGCCAATATCAATCTGAAGGGCAATCCTGGCTGTGTTCAAATATCCAATAAAACGCGTCCTTATCCCATGATATTCCTGGTCATCTCGTATGTCTTGTGTCTGTATAGATTCTGAGTCAAAACTCAACCCATCTTCCTCAAAAGTAACATTACAGGCATCTGTAAATATCTGCCGTAATTGCTCATGGCTGACAATCTCATAACCAAGCATATCCAGATCTCTGGTTGGTCTGCCCGGCACATTATGCCAAAGCTGGAACAACATTGCCCCTTTCAATACAAAGACATCAGCATGACCGGAAATCATTATTCGATACAGTATGCGTTCCAAGCCATATCTGGTCAAAATAACATTAAAATCCTGCCCAGTTTTATCTCGTAGATTGATCAATCGCTGATGAACAGACTTGGCTATATTTGGCTTATTCATTTGATCATTTCCAGATAAGGTCGCATAACATTGGTCATGCGACATACTTTAGCGTATTTCCATATTTCATCTCTAGTGGCTTTTTTTTGTCCAAGAGTATCTGTGAGTGCCTCACGGGCGATATCTAGTCCAATCTTATTTCTGAATTTAAAGCAATCGACGACGGTTTTTGCCGGGCTATAAACACGCAGGGCAAGCCCTTGTTCCTCATGGATATCAATACCCTCAGAAAAGGCCTTGCCAGAGAGTCTGATGAGACGGGTGTTTTTTATGCCAGGACGAGTATCATCCCTTTCAATGGCGAGCCAGGTTTCACTTGGCATCTGGGTAGTTATCTCATGGAATTGCAGAGCAGAAAGAAGGCAGATGACACCACGAGGGGCACGCGCGATAACCTCGGCATAAGCTTCATAAGCCATATAATTCCCGGCATAAGTATATACCCCGCGGGCGATACGCCGAAGTATTCCTTTGTCTGCGAGATGGCTCAGCATTGTCCTGTTGATCCCGGCCTCAACCAGATCACTGGCGCAAACCACACCTTTGGCCTTAATAATGGATTTTACGATATCAGCATCCATAGTAGTCTCTCTATCGACAATTTATCCTCACATATTAACAAATGAGGAGTTTTTGTCAATACGGTTGATCAAAATTGCTGAGAAAAATAGGAGATAGAAACAACAAGGAAACCAGTTAGAAGAGTCAGATAATTGGGGTTTGTGTTTTTAAGTCGTTATTTTGTAATGTCTTATAGGTAGCGTCTTGTTTTGAAGAAATGTCCTTTTCTTTCTTCTTTGGCAAGGAATTGTTCATTTAATACAGGTTTTTCCATATGCAGTAATTAACCTAAGTCGTGCATTATACTGACCATTCCGGCACCTGTCAGATAATGGTCAAGCCAATATGCCGGGAAGTAGAAATAATAACTGCAGGTATTGACAGTATCGAATATGTTAATGTGTTTCTTGTCAGTCAACAGGGTAAGCGGTGCAAATATTATCCTATGCTCGCCGCCATGTTTCATATTAACATAGTTGCTGTATCTGGTAATGCCAATATATGCTCCGACATAGATTAATAGTAATAAACCTGTCGCAGTAAAAAAGCTTTTGGTCTTGGTTTTGTTGTTATCCATATTTGTGTGCAATACCAACTTAAACCAGATGTATCAATACTTCGTCGGCACCGGCGACGAGCAGGTCAACACCGTTTTGGTGATATAATTTCCAGTTTGGCTTTTCGGTTATTTGTAGTGCCTTCTGGCATTGCAGGTTTGGCAGGAATGTTTTCCAGTTATCCGATGGAGTAGTATCTCCCTTTTTAACCTCTACTGGCAGCCAGGGTTTACCATCCTGTACGATCAGAAAATCGATTTCCCGGCCATCCCGGTTACGAAGATAATACAACTCGAACACGCCATACCCGGCATCGGTCCAGTAATTACACGCCTTGAGCAAATGCACAGCAATCATGTTCTCGAACCGACTGCCGGGTTCCTGCAATTCGCTGTAATCCCAGAGATAGAGCTTACCTTCTTTTTTGATCGACCTTTTAATTTTGTTCTGCCAGGGTTTGACTTCAAAGCAGAAATAAAGCTCGTTGAGCCAACCAAGCCAGCGTTTTACCGTCTGATGACCGACTTCTATAAATGTACTAAGAGAATTTACACTAAGTGGTGATGATGCCCTTTCGGGTAATAAAGCCGCCAGAGTTTCAATTTTACCCAAATCTGAACTTGCCCCCAGATCCCTGAGGTCTTCCCGAACGATCATCTCATGCCGCTGTCTGTGCCATAGGTTCCATTTCCTTTTATCCTGAGCGAAAAGCGGTTCCGGAAATGGACCAAATTCAAGCAGAGCGGATAACTCTGCCGTATATTTGCCCTGATGGACAGAATCTCGCTGAAAGATCGCCTTGAGAGCTTCTTCTGGAGACATGGGGCTGGCTGTAACCAGTTCCCGCAAACTGAACGGAGCCAGACGAAAGTGGTAATATCGCCCCAGCATGCTGTCGCTGCCGCGCCGATAGACATTGAGTCTGGCACTACCAGTTACGAATATGTCACAGGGCGAATCCTCGAAATTGCGAACATCATATATCCCCTTCAGTGTGCGTTTCCAGGTGCGGTCCTTATGTATCTCGTCAAGCACTACCAGTGGCCGGTCTGGCGAGACTGGCAATGTTTCCAGAGGAGTTTTTGCCCAGATTCGCCGAAACTCAAGATCGTCCCAGTTGAAATACCGGCATACCGGGCGACCCTCCATCAATATCTTACCCAAAGAGGTCTTACCACTCTGTCGCGGTCCGGAAACAAGACATATTTTGTTACTGGCAAAGGCTAATTTATGTATCTCATCTTGTAAATAGCGAGGTTTCATATCGGCTATTTTAACATCGGCATTAAATTAGTCAAGCCTTATCGGCAGATTTAATATTGGCGTTAAAATAGCCGGATTGCTATTTAAGTTATTGTTTTGTAATGTGTTATATTGCAACTAGATTTTGGTTTTAGCTAATTTTCCGCAGATTAATTAGTTATAGTGCCATAATTTGCCATTTGCAACATGCAGCAGAGGAAAACGAATTATAAGTGTAAGGCATTTGCCAAGCGTTATTATTCTGCTATAATAGTAAGACTCAAGGCAGGTTGTTTGATATGCCTGGACTGGCTTGAATTTATAACATAAGGAAAGGAATTGTCTTATGATGAAAAAAATAGCATATATATTGTCGGCTTTGATGATGGCTGCGGCATTATCTCTGAGTAGTGGCTGTATTTCCAGTGGGACAAAGTCTATTTCAGATGATTATATGAGAAGCAAGGTAGTAAAGGGCGAAAGTACCAGACGAGAGGTAGAGATCATGTTTGGCAGGCCCAATACTAAGGCTGATCTGGGTAGTGATGGAGAGGTTTGGGAGTATAACTATACCAAGACCACGCCATTGGGTCAGAAGAGCGTTGATTTCAAGATCAAGTTCAACTCAAAAGGCATTGTTGAGCGTGTCGATGAATCTCAGTCTGATGTCAAGGTGTTTCAGAACTAAAACAGATGTCAGCATTGCATCAACCAGATAAGTCATTGGTTCGTAAGCGTTTCGGTCGCAGTCTGACTACCTATTGTGACCATGCCGCGGTACAGGCACAGACCGCTACCCGGCTGGCAGATGAGCTTATTGCCGTAGCAGGCAGCAGATTTGACCGAATATTTGAGGTTGGCTGCGGAACAGGTTTACTTAGCCGGGTGCTTTGTGAGCGGCTTGACTATGGTTCGTATTATCTCAATGACATAGTAGAAGAATGCCGGGCGGTAACATCTCAGGTTCCTGGTAGTGTTTTTATGCCCGGCGATATTGAGTTTATCTCAGACCTGCCGACAGAGCTTGACCTTATAGTTGCCAATGCTGTATTTCAATGGCTGCATGACCTGCCAGGTCTATTTAAGCGGCTGGCGGGACAGTTGGCAGAGGGTGGTATTCTGGCATTTTCAACTTTTGGGCCAGATAACCTTACCGAGATACGCCAATTAACCGGCATATCGCTGGATTATTATTCTCTGGCAGAAATTATGGATATTCTGGCAGGGCAATACGAAGTGTTATGTTGTTATGAGCGGTCAGTAATGTTGGAATTTGCCGACCCGTCATCAGTGCTGCGTCACCTGAAAATGACCGGCGTTACAGCTATCAAACCGCCACGCTGGACCAAGGCAGACCTTAACGATTTCTCAGATAAATACCTTAAATCATTTGCCAGTAATAACGGAGTAATACTCACCTGGCAGCCGATAATCGTTATTGCCGGTAAGAAATAAATGTTTAAAAATTAAACGGCAAACAAGAATATATTTCTGTTTGCCGTTTAATCTTTTTAAAGGAGTGTTTCTATCAGAATAGCAGTTCCGCTGATAAGTAATATTTAGGCTCATCATAGCCCATATTGCCATTAGCAGGCTGGTTCATCAGGTAGCCGGGTGCTGGTGTAGATTCGCTGAATATGTTGCGAGCTATACCTTTAATACGCAGGTTCTTATTGACAACATAAACTGCGGACAGGTCAACTACATTTCTGGTGTCCTTATACACATCATGAATATTATGGTTAATATCATAGTCATAAGAACTGCTGTAGGTATAGTTCAACCCCAGCATGAGCTTATCATTCATTAATCTGGTGGTTACACCTGCCTTGATCTGATGAGATGGGTATCTTTGCTCAATGTAGTCATTTTCGGCCTTGGCCCAGCTATAACTGGCGTTAATATTGGTTTCATCGGTCAGTTTATAGTCGGCAATTAACTCATCGCCATAGACCACGAAGTCGCCTGAGATATTCTGGAACATACCGCCGCCCCAGCCCCAGCTTGAAGCTGGTGTCCAGTGATTGATAGCATCAACCTGTTCAGCCGTCCAATAGTTTTCCAGAGGTCCCCAGGAGAGCTGGTCACGGAATATGTTATAAAAGATATTGTTATTTATAGTGAGTTTTTCATCGACGATCTTTTCAATATTTAATTCATAGGAATCCATTTCTTCTGGTGTAAGGAGAGGAGATGTACCGTAGCCCAGAGCAGAAGCCGCGGCATTATTGAACAGGTTCCAGTTATAGTAAATAGCATCTGGCATTCTGAAACCATGCTGATATGAAGCCTTGATCGTTGTATCCTTATCAAGTTCATAGGCCAGTGCAATTCTGGGTGAGGTATGACCTGACATCTTGCCCGGGTCAGGGTTTTCCATATCCGGATGATAGTCAGTAAGCAGTGATTCATGAATGGGCTCGGTATAATATTTGTCATATCTTATGCCAAGGCTTAAGGTAAGAGAATCAGTAAGTGTGATAACATCTTCAGCAAATAAGCCCATTTCATCCCAACGATTATTTAATGATTCAAAGCCAGAACCGGGGTTATCATCAAAATAGAACTGGGCACTATAGAAATATTTGCGACCATAAATAGCACCAAATGCTATCTGATGATTTTCAATAGCAGTAGTTTTGTAAACACCCTTAGTGTCCCAGTGGTGTTCTGATCCGCCTCGTAATGGCAGTATAACACCATCTGCATTTCTTTCGCCATTAGCACCTCTGTCGCCATAATCCAGCCATACCATAGAACCTGAAAGTTCAAATGAATCAGTATCAGATAACTCGAAGGTATATTTAGGTCTGATACCAAGTGTTTCGTTCATAAAGAAGCCATATTCATTAGCACTGTTCTTTTGTGGCTTAAGCTCATAGTTGAATACATTTAAGCTGAAGTTGTCATGATTCCAGACCGCAGATACTCTGTGGTTATCAGTGCCATATCCAAAGGCATTAATATCTTCAGGGTAGTTATGGGTAGTTCCCCAATTCAACTCAGGGTCGAACCCATTCGCCGCATAAGTACCGCCGTAAATAAACAGGTCGCGATTTTCGCCATAAGACAAGCCGTATCCAGCCTCAATTAATTTTGAATATTCTTTGAAGCCGTATTCATAGCGGGCAAAGCCTCCTGGGTGTGAGGTACCGGTCTTTGGTATCATATTAACAAAGCCATTTATAGCACCAGAACCGTGTATGATCGCACCTGGCCCATGGATAACTTCGATCTTGGATATATCGCCCATGAAAGGAGAGTAGAGACCTACCATATAGCCAAAGTGCATACGATAGTTTATCTGCTGGCCGTCCCACATGAACAGTGTCTTGGCATTATTGTCGAGCATAATACCGCGAGTGCCGAGCAGGCGTCCCTGTCTTTCGTGTGCTCCGGTAATAGTGCCGGGCACATAAAGGTCAAACACATCGGCCAGAGTACGGGCCGGCCCCAGATTTATCTTCTCCATGTCATAGACCATGGTATAGCCAGGAGCTTTGCGGGTTGTGGTAGTAAAAAAGCTGGCAGAAGAAATATTTATACTGCTGAGCTCTTCCAGAGACAGATCGAATAGATCGTCCTGGTCTTCAGTATCAGCCTCTTCGGATTCAAATTCATCAGCTTCCAGTTGCATCTCAGTTTCTGTCTGGTCAATTTCGGCAGTGTCAGTCTCAGCCCCAATGGGTCTGGCCAGAGCAGAAAAAGTTAGAGCCAAAAAAACGGTAAACCACTTACTCATTGTATTCATGTTTTTATATCCTCACGATATTTAAATGAAAGATAATCGTAATACATGTTCACTTATCGTAAAAAGGTTAATTCTAAAACAATAATTTATTAATGTAGTTTGACTTTTTTGTCAGGTATGGCATAAGAAGGCTGGTAAAGATTGTATTATAGGACTATAAAGAGTATATTGCAGAAATGAGTCAATGAAAAAACACATTTATCGGACTCTGTTTATATCAATCAGGTCGATAAATGTGTTTTTAATGATTAGTCAGTCTGTAGCTTTTATGATGAGGCTATTTTTACAGTGCTAAAATTGCCCAGACAGGGAAATGGTCAGAGGCAAAGCAGTTATCGATTTTTCTTTCATCGATAGCGGCATCAATAATCTGCCATTGGCCGCTTGCCAGGACATAGTCTATTATGCCTTTATTGTAATTATCTCTGAACCCGTTGAAGGTTGAAACATCTTGGGCTTGCGGGTTGATAGTGTCGTAGGTATTGAGTATTTTCGTGTTCTGGCTCTCAGAGTTAAGTGTCATATTAACCGCCGGGCTCTTTGGGTCGCAGTTGAAATCGCCAGTAAGTATAAAAGGTTCATTGCTGTATGTTCGTTGGCTTATCCTGGTTAAAATCAGTTTCAGACCATTCATACGGGCTTGTTCAGATTGGTGATCGAGGTGGGTATTATAGAAGTAAAAGGCTTTATCGGTTTTTCTGTCGATAAATCTGGCCCAGGAGCAGATGCGGGTGCAGGCGCTATTCCAGGAAATAGAGCCTGGTTTTTCCGGGGTTTCAGACAGCCAGAAAGTACCTGAGTCTGTGAGTGCGAATCGCTCGGTATTGTATAATATCGGACTGAATTCGCCTCTGAGCCGGCCATCATCGCGGGCGCAGCCGACAAAGGCATAACCATTCTTTGCTGCCGAAATATCACTATATTGCACTAATAAAACTTCCTGCATACCAATAATGTCAGCAGAAAGTTCGTCTATCTGCTTGAGCAGGGCTGCCTTGCGGGTTGGCCAGGCGGTAGGAGAGTCATCAAGCGAGGCATATTTAATATTAAATGTGGCTACTTTTATTGTATGCTCAGGCAGAGCTTTATCCTGCTTACCAGGTGTGGTTTGTGCAAAACTTGTGCAAAACAGCAAAGATGCGGCCAGTAAAATCAGTTTGATGTTCATTGTCATTCTCCAAAAAAAAAATATTGAGTTGTTTTGAGCTTATATTTGTAATCTATGGGGCAGGGTTAGTCTATAGTAAAACTGTGATTTGATTTTTTTTAGTGTTTCAATAATGCAATTATCACAGGATAATATTTTCTTTGCAGTCAGGCTTGAATCTATATAATGTCTGCATGAAAACAGCAAAGATCAGAATATTTGATGGGCATAATGACACCTTGACCGCTATAAAAGGCCAGGAAGGTATTACCGGTTTTTTACAGGGCGGCAGTAAGCTGCATGTAGATATGTCTAAGGCTCATGCGGGTAATATGGCAGGAGGTTGTTTTGCTGTATTTATTGATGCTCCTGATAAGGGCCGACCATTGTCTCATGGCTATGCCAGTAATGAGGCTCAAAAATGCGTTGATCTGCTGGGTAAACTGCAAGAATGTTCTGAAGGTAATTTTGGCCTCTGTCGCAATTATGCTGATATTGCCAGTGCTTTTGCAAGTGACTCTATGGCGGCTTTACTCCACTTTGAAGGTGCAGAGCCGATCGCTGCTGATCTTAGCGATCTGGGGCGTTGGTACGATCTGGGGTTACGCAGTGTTGGCATAACCTGGAGCAGGGCCAATGCCTTTGGTCTGGGGGTTGGCTTTGGCTTTGGTCATAGCAGTGATAATGGTCCGGGGCTTACCCCGG
>JAFGDI010000232.1 GCA_016932145.1 Sedimentisphaerales bacterium | reverse complement strand
TACATATAAATGTGAGGTTGACTTTATTTCTGGTACAACCCCCAGCCATGTAATGGAATACTTAGGTTTCAGACCTTGTCGCAATTGATCATACAAATATCATGATATTAAAAAAGCTCGAATAGCATTATCACTATTCGAGCTTTTTTCTTAAATTCAGGTTTGTAAATTAGTTTATTTTTCGCCAGCTATTGTTTCTGCTATGCTCAGGGTGTGGTCTTTAATTTTGCGATAGGAATTGAGGATATCGGCGAAAATGAAGCTGTGGAAAGGAGTGGTAGAGCCGGCACTAACCCGTTCCAGATGTTCGGCCCGGAACTGCTTAATCTGGTGGGTAATGGTGGCGCCGCGAGTTTGGGCACGGGTAAGAATATCAGGCACTCCTTCTTCAACGGCATCATTTATCATTTTGAGGTAGTCAAAGATGGTTGAGTGGAGTATTTTGAATGCCTTAATGCCTTCCGGGTGGAGGGTTAAGTTGTTATTTTCCAGTTTAATATATAGTTTCAGAATAGCGGTGATATAGTCGCTTATCGACTCATAATCGTCTGCCAGTCTGATATAATCTCGTGCATCTTCAGCTAATTCCAGAGATACATTGCCTGTAAGTGCTTTGCTCAGAAAAACTACCACTTCCTTCTGAATATTATCCATGATATTTTCTTTATTGAAAATATTATCTCTGGTCTTCTGCCCTGGATCTATCTTTTCAACTTCATTTTTGAGCAAGTCCATCATCTGCTCATCCATTCGGGCCATGTGAATGATCTCTTTATGACTTTGTTCAATAGCCAATACAGGTGTTTCGACCATTCTTATATCCAGGTATCGCAGATGTGGTGTTTCTTTAACCTTTTTGTCTGGAATAACGCTGGTAAGGAATTTGGCTAACAAACCAGTAAGAGGAAGCATGGCAATAGTATTTATTACATTAAAGCCAGTGTGAGTTGCTGCAATTGTTTTTCCGACACTTGGGTAGGTCGCCAACCCGGCAGAATCAAGGGTAACAGCTAAGGTGTCATACCCTAGCATCCAGTTTGTTACTATTACCACCTCTTTAACATAGAAGCTGAAAATGCTGGTTATCCAGAGAACTCCTACTATATTGAAGCAGACATGAGCCATTGAAGCTCTTTTGGCATTAGTTGAGGCGCCAAATGATGCTAAAATAGCGGTTATGGTAGTACCAATGTTTTCGCCAAGCACCAGAGCAGCTGCGGTATAGTAGTCAATAGCACCCTGGGCAGCCAGAGTTATAGTTATGGCAATAGTAGCAGAAGATGATTGTACAATGGCAGTTACGGCCGCACCAACCAGACAGCATCTTATTGTGCTGAAGTAACTTATTGTCCCATCTGCACCCATGGGGGAAAAGGCCTTGAACCAGTCATGAACTGCTGGCATAGTTCTAAGCGGTTTGAAGCCATCAGACATCAGTTCCAGACCGAAAAAGACCATTCCCAATCCCATGGCGAAAGCTGCCCAGAATTTCAGGCGGTCATTGCGACTAAAAAGATAAAACAAGGCGGCAAAACCCAGCATGGGCAAACCAAAGTGGGTAACTTTCATGGAGACAATCCAGGCGGTCATGGTAGTGCCAATATTTGCTCCGAGAATAACATTTATAGCCTGAGTAAGAGTCATAAGTCCTGCATTTACCATACCTACGACAATTACGGTGGTAACAGAGCTGGATTGGATTATGGCAGTAACACCAGTTCCGATACCACAACCGATAACTCTGTTATTGGTAACGGCATTAATCATTTTGCGGATCTTATCGCCAGCTACTGTCTGCATGCCTTCAGACATATATTTCATACCAACCAGAAATATACCCAGACCGCCGACAACGCTGAACATAATGTTAAAAAACAACTCTGAATTCATGAATTTCTCTCTTAAATGTAGTATTGAGATTAGATTGAGTGTTATGCAGGCAGGTTAATTAACCTTGAGTTAATCTCGTCTTAATGATAACCTAATATCAATAATTTTCCAGACAAAAATAGCGTGTTTAGGATCGTTTTCTGGCAGATGAGATTAACGATTTATCAGCAAATATTTGCATTTAGGTATTTTGACTATATAATATGGTTTCTGGATAAAGTCAGTCCATGGTAGGCACAGACTTTCAGAAGAAGAAAAATAATGGAGTTCAGGAATAATATGAAAAAATCATGGAAGATACTGGCAATTATGCTGGCTATTACAGTTTTTTTTACAGGTTGTAAAAAGCCAGAGGCAAAAAGATATGACAGGCAGTTGGCTCCGGGCGAGCTGGCGTTGCGTAAGATAACCGACCCGGCGGAATTACCTAATTTAACACCTGCTTTTTATAATAAGTATGAGTTAGAAAAGTCAGTCAGCCGGTCGCTGGAATATATGTCTCGTCCATCGAGCCAGAAATACTATCCTTATGGAGAGATTACCCATAGTAAGGTGGTAATGTCATTAGAGCGATTCCGGGAATTGTTGAGTACTCGTGCAACCCCGGCTCAACTGAATGAGCAGACTCTTAAAGAGTTTGATGTTTATGTCTCTGTCGGATGTGATGATGAGGGGACAGTATTGTTCACTGGCTATTATACCCCCATTTTTGATGGAAGTCGGCAGATGGGAGCTGGTCCGGTAATGTCTGGAAGCAGAACCAGGACCGATGTTTACCGATATCCGCTCTATAAGATGCCGGCAGATCTGGTAAAAGGAGAAGAAGGTGAGATACTAGGTCGTCGGCTGGCCGATGGCACTACAGGTCAGTACCCGGACCGTGCGGAGATTGAACGGTCTGGCATGC
Source organism: Sedimentisphaerales bacterium (assembly GCA_016932145.1). Taxonomy (GTDB): domain Bacteria; phylum Planctomycetota; class Phycisphaerae; order Sedimentisphaerales; family SM23-30; genus JAFGDI01. Next base: position 5,252 of record JAFGDI010000232.1, on the reverse strand, counting down.
TGGCGGGCACAGAGGTAATATGGCTGGCAGATAAGTTTGATGCTTATGTAGCCCATGTTCAGGGTTCGGCCAAGGTTCGTCTGGCAGATGGGGAGCTGATTACGCTGGGATATGCCGGTAATAATGGGCATGAATATCGTAGTGTCAATACCGCATTAGTAGAGGATGGCAAGATACCGGCAGCAGAGATAAATTTAAGTCGCATGATTGAATTTTTTAAGCAGAATCCAAATATGCTTGATGAATATGTCAATCGAAATCCCCGATTTGTCTTTTTCCGTGAGCAGCAAACCGAGCCATTGGGCAGTCTGAATGTAGAAGTAACCAAGATGCGGACAGTAGCGACAGACAAGTCGGTTTATCCGCGAGCTTCACTGGTATTTTTAGATACTAAGTTACCTCGTATGCGAGGTACTGAGATAGTGAAGCAGTCATTTAGTGGTTTTCTGCTGGACCAGGATACAGGCGGAGCAATTCGTGCCCCGGGACGCTGTGATATATATATGGGTGTAGGGGATAAGGCCGGCGAGCTGGCAGGCTACACCTGTGAAGAAGGTAAATTGTATTATCTTTTCCTGAAATAACATGCAGATAGCCAACAGCAGAGAGTAAGCAGAAAGAAACTGTTAGCTATCTGCTGTTGGCTGTCGGCTGATACAAGGAGTTTGAGTATGGTATTCTGGTTTGTCCGGGGAATTTTTTTATTACTGGTAGCGGCGGTTATTCTGGCCGGTATGGCTACTCAGGGTGGAGCATTTGACTTTTCCAGTCTGGAATATCCACAGCAGGCTCAGTTATTACTGGTTTTAGGAGCCTGTATGCTGGTCTTTTTGGGGCTGGCAGTTGATTTTATGGTGCCACAGAAGAAGATACATGTTTTTGCTGGGGTATTTCTGGGAGTGCTGATCGGCTTATTGTTGGGGGTTATAACTAATTCTGTTATTAACATGCTCTATGATACTTATGGCATATCCAAGGGCGGTGAGTCACTGGCAGGTCAGGTCAGGCCGGGTATTTTTGGTCTGGTGAACCTGCTGTGTTGTTATTGGGCGGTTATGATAGTTTTAAAGACGAAGGATTCATTCAGATTTATTATTCCTTATGTTGAGTTCAGTAAGCAGAAAAAGGGTACCCGTCCTTTATTGCTGGACACCTCGGTAATTATTGACGGTCGAATAGTTGACATAGCTGCTACCCGTATTTTTGATTCAGGTTTTGTTGTGCCTCGTTTTATTCTTGACGAGTTGCAGGTTATAGCAGATTCTTCGGATAAACTTAAACGCAACAGAGGTCGTCGGGGTCTTGATATTCTCAATAAGATGAAAGCTGATCCTGATATTGACATTGAGGTTAAGGAAGTTGATATGACCGTTGAGGAGCGAAATGAGCCGACAGACCTGCAACTGGTTACGGCAGTAAGGCGGCTGGAAGGGAGACTGGTGACCAATGACTTTAACCTGAATAAGCTGGCGAAGTTGCGAGGGGTTGAGGTTATAAACATAAACGATCTGGCCAGATCGCTTAAGGTGGTGGTAATACCAGGTGAAGAGCTGGTGGTATATCTGGTTAAGCCAGGTGACCAGTCTGGTCAGGCGGTAGGTTATCTTGACGATGGTACTATGGTAGTAGTTGAGGGCGGCCGACCTTTTATTGGCCAGGAGCATAGAGTAGTAGTAACCTCAGCGTTACAGACATCGGCGGGGAGAATGGTATTTGCCAAGACGGTTGATGAGTAAAGCAGTTCAAGCGTCTTGCCTGAGAGCCTGAAGCAGAAAGATGAAACAAGTTGCAATTGCATGTAGTGAAAAGTTAAAACAAGTGAAATTATAGATTCAGAATGGAATCACAACCGAGACGGTTGTGCTACTTATGTTATATCGAATTGAAAATGATTTACTAGGTGAACGGCAGATTCCAGTTGATGCTCTCTGGGGTATTCACACACTGCGAGCAGCAGAGAATTTCCCTTTGAGTATGCGTCGCATAGACAAAGGGCTTATCTCTGCCTATGGTGCAGTTAAACTAGCTGCAGCAGAGGTAAATTCACGCTTGGGTTTTCTTGCTACTGATGTTGCTACTGCAATAATGACGGCCGCTCGTGAGATGGCAGATGGTCTGCTTGATGAGCATATAATAGTTGATGCCCTGCAGGGTGGTGCGGGTACATCAACCAATATGAATGTAAATGAGGTATTGGCTAACCGGGCTTTGATATTGCTGGCACATAAGCCGGGCCGCTATGATATTATCGACCCACTGGACCATGTTAACCTGCATCAGTCAACTAATGATACCTATCCAACCGCTCTGAAAATTGCCTGTATATATAAGCTCAATACTCTGGAGCAGGCTGTCGCCGCTCTGGTGGAGCAGTTCCAGCTTAAAGAGGCTGCAACTGCCGGAGTGGTCAAGATTGCCCGTACCCAGTTGCAGGATGCCGTGCTTACTACTGTTGGCCGGGAGATGAGTGCTTATGCTGAGGCCTTTGCCCGTGACCGCTGGCGAATCTACAAATGCGTCGAGCGGCTGCGCGTGGTTAATATGGGCGGTACGGCGATTGGTACGGGATTAGGTGCACCAAGGCAGTATATATTCCAGACTATCGAGCAGTTACGGGTTATTACCGGGCTGGGTCTGGCCCGGGCTGAAAATATGATCGAAAATACGCAAAATGCCGATGTCTTTGTCGAAGTGTCGGGCATAATGAAAGCCTGTGCCGCTAATTTAATCAAGGTAGCAACCGACCTGCGTCTGCTCTCTTCCGGCCCTGATGCCGGGATCGGCGAGCTTAACCTGCCTGCCCGGCAAAGTGGCTCATCTATTATGCCGGGTAAGATAAATCCTGTTATTCCCGAAGCCGTTACTCAGGCTGCGATCAAAGTTGCCGCAAACGACCAGATCATCTTTCAGGCTGCGTCAATGGGCAATCTGGAGCTGAATGCCTTTATGCCGCTTATCGCCGATGCTATGCTGGAAAGCCTGAATCTACTGATCAGAGCGTGCAATATCTTCAGCGACCTGTGCGTCAAAGGCATAACTGTTAACCAGAGCCGCTGCCAGCAGCATTTAGACGGTTCAACTGCGGTACTTACCGCCCTGATCGAAAAAATAGGCTACCATAAAGCTCAAGAGTTGGGTAAAGAACTCGCCGGCTCCGGCCAGAGTATAGCCCAAACCCTCATCGAACGGGGCCTGCTCACCGCCGAAGAATACAAAGACCTGGTATCACCCAACAGCGTAACCAGATTAGGCCGGTAGATACGCATGGTTATGCGTCTCAATTTCTAATGTATGTTTTCGACATAGGGATTTATATAAAAGATTATATTTCAATATTTTAAGCGAAACAGTACCTGGTACCCTCGGGTTATTTCTATTATTTCTAAAAAACACAATTCGTAAGTATTTTATTGACTACTTATCGATATGTAAGTATATTTCTAATGAGATAAGTGTTTTTCTGAAGGAATCAGCAATGCAGAAAGTTGAGAGTAAGTCCGATAAATATAATTTAGCAGGCTATGCCTGGCTTGTCCGGCATTTTGACTTGCAGGTTTTGCCGCACTGGCATAAGTCGGAAACCGGAGGAACTGTCCATCAGAGGTCTATAGAGCCTGGTGGCAGCATAAAGGAGAGATATCCCAGGTCGTACCAGCCCGGCGTACACAGGCTGGATCATTTTGAATTTGCCCTGAAATATGAAGGTCTTAATCTCGAGATACTTGCCGGAGTCTTTGCCAGGGTCGAGGATGAAGAATTATCTGCCTGGATCACAGCCAAACCGCAGGGGCAATATACCCGTCGTATATGGTATCTGTACGAATGGCTGACAGGCAGACGGTTGCCTATTGCTGATCTTAGCACGGGTAATTATGTTGATGTGCTTGATAAGGATCAATATTTCACTACCGATGGTTTGATAGTTCGGCGGCAGCGGGTCAGGGATAATATGCCGGGCACGCCTGCCTTTTGTCCATTAATACGAAAGACTAAAGCTATTGCTGGTTATACAAGTTACGATCTGGCTGGCAAGTGCCACAATATTCTGGCTCAATATCCAGAAAAGCTCCTTAATCGTGCGATAAGTTACATGTACACTAAGGAAACCAAATCTTCATTTGCTATAGAACATATCGTTCCCAATGCCAGCCGGGCTGAGCGATTTGCTGCTATGCTGCATTCGGCTGAAAGCCAGGATTATATCAGTAAGGCTTTATTAGTTGGTTTGCAGAATCGGATTGTTGACCCTCGCTACGCCGAGTCTGACTATAGAACAGATCAGAATTATGTTGGTGAAACCGTAGCCTGGCAGCAGGAAAAGATCCATTATATTCCACCTGAGCCTCAGGATCTGCCAGATCTGATGCAAGGGCTTATCTCTGCACATATACGCATGAATAAAACCCCGGAATTTCACCCGGTTATTCATGCTGCGGCTATTGCCTTTGGCTTTGTATTTATGCACCCATTTGGCGATGGTAACGGCAGATTACACAGGTTCTTAATTCACAACATTCTGGCCCGTCGGCAATTTGTTCCGTCTGGTTTGATTTTTCCGATCTCTGCCGCGATGCTCAATAATTTGGGCACTTATGACGCATGTCTGGAGAGCTTCTCCAAGCCGCTGATGACCCTGATTAATTATACTCTTAATGAAGAAGGTAAGCTAACTGTCATTACCCCAACGGCTAACTATTATCGATTTATCGATATGACGGCAATTGCCGAAACCCTTTTCCAATTCATTCAGATAACAATTGAAAAGGAAATGGTCAGTGAACTGAATTTCCTTAGAAACTACGACAGGACCAAAACAGCTATTCAGGCTATCGTCGATATGCCCGATCAAAAAATTGATCTGTTCATCAGATTATGTCTGCAAAACAATGGTCTTCTCTCGCAGAGCAAACATAAATCACACTTTGCCGAATTGACCTCAGTAGAAGTTGAACTCATGCAGAAAGAGGTTCTGGGAGCTTATAAGTGATTGATAGAACTAACTGAAGTTATCCGATGGCACAGTAAATTGTATCTTTGAGTAGCCTAACCCTGCCAGTAGAGACGCATGATTATGCGTCTCATTGTGTTTAGGCTTTCAATGTATGTTTTCGACATAGAGATTTATATAAAAGATTATATTTCAATATCTTAAGCGAAACAGTACCTGGTACCAATGGCACTGTCATTGCTTTAACTCTTTGCATTATAGTATGTTATCGATTTTGTAGCCATTAACAAGTTTTCGTTTTGGC
>JAFGDI010000231.1 GCA_016932145.1 Sedimentisphaerales bacterium | reverse complement strand
GTGCCAGCCAGCAAAGTTGTCATCAGAATACCACATTTACGCTTGAACATATTCTACCCTTTCAGCTTAAAAAATGACCGTCCACAGAGTATGGAAAAATGAGAAATTAGGAAGATTGAAAAAAAAGAATTCTGCAATCAGGGCTCAGGACAGACTCATTTCTGAGCCTGGCAACATTCTGAACCCTGGTTTCACAATTCAGTTTTTTAATAATTCTCTGTGGACGGTCCGAAACTAAAACTTTTCCATAACCTCCCCCCCTGCCACAACGACAGGAGGGGAAGGCTATAACATTTTTTAATTAACCGATGGCCTGATACCAGAATCACTCAGCCATTCATCTGCCATAAGTGCCAGATCTTCAATATCAATAACACAGTCGCCGCTAAGATCATAAGTCTGACTTATACAAATCTCATTACCACTTATATTAGCATAGACCTGAGCTACTTCCTGAGCTGACAAGGCATAATTATAGATCGCTACTTCATCATAGATACCAGCTATATTATTGTTAGTCTCTATGTTCAATGCACCTGCTCCACCGCTCACGCGACCACCAATAGCAACTGGTGAGGTACTGGCATTGATCGGAGCTGTCGCAGCGTCGCCGGTCTTTACAACAGTGCCGGTATCGGTTGAGTAAACTACACTCAATATACCATCAATATATACCTTCTTAACTGTACCATCAAATGTACCAACAACGAAATGCCATTCCTGGTCAAAGATATTACGATTGGCCGCAGTACCATCATCATTGCCAGTGCCACGAGTAGTAAAGCAGGGGCGATTGGCGGTATTACCATTCTGACGCAACTGCCAGCCCTGACCACCATCGCCATTACGAGCTACCAACGGTGCCCAGTGCTGTGCGTCATTGGTCTTAACCCAACAAGCAACGGTCATACCATAGTTGCAAATATCAAAATATGACACCAGCATAGGATCGGTATAGATAAGCTCTGTATCATTATCAAACTGCACGCCGTCACCAAGAATGCCGGGAACAAATGCCGGCTCACCGGCTGCAAGCGTTGTTGGACTGCCAGAAACGATGCTATCCAGATTACCGTTTTCAAAATCCCAATATGCAATCGCCCTTCTGGTACTCATCAAGATCTGTGCTGATGTTACTGCCAGACCAGAATCATTATTAACTACACAATAATACTTGCCATCATCTTCCGGCTGGGCATTGGCTATAGAAAGAGTTGCAGCATTTGCACCAGAAATATCACCACCGTCAACCAGAGCAATATCTGATACGCCATCTACATACTTATACCACTGATATACTTCAGGTGAGTCTGACTCTACTACCACACTGAGATTTGCTGTACCACCCAGATCTACCTGCTGATAGCCTGAATAAGATACAATAACTGCACGCGTCAGCTCTGTTTCAAACTGCCAGATATCACCCTGACGAACTGTGTTGTTGTCCAACACACTATCAACCCGCCAGAAATAAGTGCTATTCTTATTCAGAGCTGCTGCCGGTGTATATGCTGCCTTATTAGTTGTACTGTTCCAACTGGTTACAGCTATCGGTGTAACTGAAACAAAGTTCGGCTCATTCTCATTAATATAAAGGTTCATTGACACCAGGTTCGGGTCAACTACAAATGTTTCAGGATTAACGCCTCTGCCCTGCGGTATAGTCCACGATAATTCCAGACCAGCTACCGCCACTTCAGTCTGACCCAATGCCGGATATTCCTGATGCGGATGATTGAGCCAGTTATCATTAATGCTCAGATCGTCATACCAGACATCGCTTTCATTTCCGCCTTCGGTATAGATCTGGATGCCGGTTATACCAGCTCCGGTAAATGTTCCGGTCCATATATCAACTACATCACCAGGAGCAGCATTGGTATCTTCCGTTGGATTAAAGCCATTATCTGCGATCGTTCCTTCTGTTACGCTCATCTGATAACTGTTTGCTCCCAGAACAGTAAAGTTCACCCGGAACAGGTCATAATTATCAAATCGCTTTTTGGTATTCACAAATACGCCGCTGCCAGTATCATACCTGGAAAAATAATGAGACGCATTAGTCAGCTTAAACTCAGCCTCTACATTACTACCACTAAGCAGCCGAACGCCAACAGCTATATCAATATCAACACGATGCGTCCAGTCCAGTGATACCGACTGACCAGTATATAATGCTCCACCGGCGAAATTATGGGTTGCATAAGTACCTGCACCACCGTCCAGATCCCAGATAGTCCATACATTATTATTGCCATCCTGACCACCCTTGAGCAGACTGCGATCACTGCCGCCATCGCCGGTTACGGTCCAGACATCAACTGTATCATTACCATCTGGCGCACTGCCAGGACTGCCCGTTGCCGTATAACTCACATTATCTGCACCCTGGGCATAAACAAAGGGCATCAACACACTTGATGCCAACAACATAAATAACCTTGACCTTTTCATCTCATTTTGCCTTTCTCAGTTAAAAAAATATATAAACATTACTCTTTATTGATCAAGATCCAGACAGAAACAATGCTCTGAGCCGGACCTGATTTTCTTCATACATGCAAATTCTGCGCGGGGAATCTCCCCTGAGGTTTTCAGAACCTGTTAAATTCAAACCCATGATCTGGGCTAAGTTAATTATTCTCTCTCTGCCAGCTCCAGTACCAGCTCTGGTCGGCCAAACATTCCCCAGGCATATGCTACTGTCCAGTCACTTTCTGTCACTGCCAGTGTCAGGTACTTACTCTGAGGCTCGATCGGAATCTCGACCTCTCCCGCCTCATCACTATTGGTCATTCGGGCATCATGTACCTTCTCGCCGTCCAGATAGACTTTGAACTCAACTGCTGCCCGCTCCTCACGCTTTATCTCTAACATATACTTTGTCGCCGTCTCTGATATGCCCGTCAGTGCCCGAAAACTCTTTATCTTCACGCCCGGCAAATCTCGACGAATTGCCGATAAGTCAAAGGTTATCCCTTGATTGGCATGCATTCCCAGTGACGAATTGTCTTTAGTACCAAATACTTCTCCATTTAGTACGAAACGATGCTTAGGAACATCAAAACTCTTATGATAAGCTCCATTAACTATATAACCCCAATAGCACTTGGAATTTTCCTTAAAGGTCGCCATTATACTGCTATCTGATGATATCGGTACTGGCCCGGCACTAAACCCAGGAATAAACACACCATCAACATACTTATTATCAACTACCGGCTTATAGCCCGCCACTCCGTAGGTTACGCCATCACGCACAAGCTCATATATCGGCTTGCCCGTCTCTACATTAATACCTGCGTCCAGCTTACCACTGCCAAAACCATTGCCGCCACCTACTATATCAGCCAGGTCCATATTCTGACCTCGCCACAGCAGATTTGAATCTGAACTGAAATCGCGAACTACAGCATCATCTTCCATCGGTATGGCACGCAACTTCTGATTACGGTCAACCTTACCGGCCATACCTTCAGTCAATAACCGGCTCACTACCGCATTCTTTTCAGCACCAGCGTACAATAAAGCCTTACCGTTATACATATATACTTCGGTATTACCATCTATCTGAGAGATAACACCGAATTCTGTACCCTGATCTACCACTCGCGAATTAGGTGTTACTACCGTAAAGCCATAGCCCTGCTCTGATACCTGTGCAAATAGCTTGCCATAGCGAACCGATACTTCTCCAGAATTCATAAAGCGAAATTCAGCCGGGGCTTCCAATACAATATTAACACCACTGTCAGTTGCAAACTTTACTACCCCATTGGTCAGATGCACAGTCCGCGAGCTTACCAGCCGATCACCAGGCTTAAATGCCATCTCGCCTGAAAACTCAGCATTAAGTACATCTGTAACATTACCTATCTCATAAGGTGTAACTTTATTAATATACACATTCAATGCTATTATAAATATCGCCGCCAGCGTACTTATCGCTATTGTCAGCAACGACTTATTACTCCTCTTAGCCCTGGCCTTCTTAACTGGCTCCAGACCAACTATTTCTTCGGGAAAACTCAGTTCTAACGCCGGGGAGTTCTTCTCCTGAACCGCCAGTTCCTCTAACCCTATAAGTTCCGCTGGCAACTTACCATCAAGACCACCTGACAACTCTAACTCATCATTATACTTGGTCAAGACCGCGGTATAATTCTTCACAAAATCACAATAGTAATTAATGGCTTCCGGATCAGTCGCGAACCACTGCTTAAGCTGCTCTATCTCTTTATCTGTACTGCAATTCTCCAGCACCTTAAAGAGCAGACTGTCTATTTCTCTGTAATTACTCTGTGACATTATTTCTTCTATTCCTGACGGGCCAATGTGCGAGATACACATACCCGCAATAATCCTAATATCCCTGATATGTGCAAATATACACTGCTTACCGGACGACCTATCTGCAAAGATATATGCTTTACCGGTATATTATGACGATATCTGAGGTCAAGTATCTTCTGATCTGCCTTATTTAACTTCTTTATACAAGTATCCAATGCCGAAACTCGCTGACCATGGTCTGCCGAGGAATTCTCCGCCACATACGATAACTTCTCATAGGTGTCATTATCAAATATTGTACGCGTTTTACGGTTCTCTCGTAAATACTCCAGCGACTTATTCCTCGCTATCGCTATCGACCAGGCCGCAAAATTTGTACCCTCCTGAAACTTATCAAATTTCTCCCACATCACAACTAATGTCTCTTGCAGCAGATCCTCAGCGGCACTCTGATTATGCACCATCATCATTATGTACGACAACAGCCGGCCATGAATGCTCGTGTATAAACTGAAAAATTTTGAACTCTTATTGTCCATTGTTTCTCTTGATCTTAACCTTGCCTCTGATACTACTTATTTCTTCTCATTCTCTGCTATACCTTAATGAAAAATTCTTATACAATTCTAAAGATTATCTTAGTATTTTTTCACCTGCTACCTAAATCAATACCAGAAACACACTTACAGACTATCACCGCTTAAACTTTTTAATTTTTATCGGACCTGTCAAGCCCGCTGGCAACAGATTATCATACCCCTGCCCTGTGGTAAAAGTATAGCGACCAGCTCTGTACTCCTGGCCGCCCAACATGCCATTGTCCCACCTGAGCATGCGAACCCCGGCATCAGCCTGGGCACGATCGCCTGCCAACCGGTTAACCCAGCGATTAGCAACCTCTATCTCCAACTTATTCTCTCCTGACTTAACTGCCTGAGTTATATCCACTTGCCAGGGCGCACACCATACCACTCCCAAATCTTCACCGTTGAGCCTTACCCTGGCCATATCATACACCTCACCCAGATCAAGATAAACTCTTTCACCAGCGGATATACCCAACGACAGCTCAAATACCTTGCTATATATCGCTATCCCGGAATAGTACTTTATGCCCTGGTCTTCACTCATGGTCCAATCCATCAGCTCATCAAATACCACACTGGACGGCCCACCCCAGACAGGATCAAAGGCAACCTGCCATGGGCCTGCCAAATCTACCACTGGCTCTGCTTCTTCAAAGTTTTTCTCTGACATTACTGTCGCTGACTCTATCTCTGAACTATGCACAAATACTACAAAATAACTCTGATATGCAGCAAAGCGTAATGGTATAACTCTCTGGCTACCATTATCGTGAACCTCGGGTAAAATACGACGCTCGCCCGTAACCGGGTCCCATAACTCTGCCCGACCGCCATCAACCCTGAACCTGCAATCACACTTCACCGCTTTATCACTACTATTTGACACAAAATAAATATCCATCGCCTGGCTCTGACGATGGCCATAGCGTAACGGCCCGTCAGCAGAAAAATCCTCCTCGATACCCAGCCGGCCCAATACCGTTGCCGTCGCTTCATACGCCGGATACAACTCAGATCTGCTCGCCGATAAGTTCAAATGCCACGGACTCATCGTCGCCGGTCCTGACACCAGAACATTACCCTTATCATGTCCTGACAGCAACTCTGTCTGCCAGCCGGAAGATACCTCACGACTTACATACCACGAAGTGTCGGTATAAATCGTCTCCACTGTACCGTCTTTATATACCAACTCCAAAGCCGCGATCAGACCAGCAGGATTATTACTCTCACCGTCATTTGTCACTGACACAGCTATAATATTTTCTCCTGACTGCAAATACCTCTCTACCGATACTTCCTTTATAATATTGAAATTGTCGCCCTCTGCTACTCGTTTACCATTAACATAAAGCACAAATGAATTATCAGCCGTAACTGCTACCCGTGCCCGCTCTAATGTCCGGCCCTCCGTAAGCTCTATTTGACGCTTAAAATATATCGTCTCGGTCTCTGCCGATACTGAAGGCTCGCCCTCATTATACCATATCCAGTTACTGCCTCCCAATATCGGACCACGATCATAACCATCACCAACCGACAGCTCACCGCCCCAATAGATCGCACCCTTTCCATGCTTACGCACAGTAACAACCTCCGGCACACTCAGAGAGCCCCATATCTTAACTGCCAGCTCTTTCACCTGCTCATCACAATGCGGATACCCCACCAAACTGGGAGACTTAACCGGCGGTTCACCTATTACCACAGCTCCGGCTTCTACCAGCTCTCCAATTCGTGCCAGTAACTCTGGTGTCATTGTGCCAAAAGCAGGCAAAACCATTACACTATATGAACTGCCGGAAGGAAAT
>JAFGDI010000230.1 GCA_016932145.1 Sedimentisphaerales bacterium | reverse complement strand
CGGGTACAGGTCCGATAACTTATAAATTTTAATCCATATTTTATATCAAAGTCCGTTTTAATAAAGTTATATACAGATGGATATTTTGACTTTGAGTGCTTGTTGAGCTGCTGATACAGGAAAATATGGTTTTGGCAGTGATTATTAACTATTTGAAGAGCATTTTTATGGGACGGTGCGTTTTTACTAAAAAAACAAGGCATTCAGACTGATTCTGCGAATTGCGGCCTGAATGCCTTTTAGAGAGAAGAAGTTGTTAAGTTAGTATTATATTCGGAGAATAAGGCAGGATACTTAATCATATTTTTGTTTTATCTTCCAAATGATAGTAAAAGTGTTTCCCGCAAGGCGAGAGGTGAGTTTTTGTAAGCAGGCTTACAATATGGTATGGTGTGTGATTTTGTCGCCGCCGGGTCATGATTTGTGAGTTATATCAGGCGGAAGGCCGGATTCAGAGTGTATAGCGTCCGATGGTGCGGTCATGATGGCGGGCGATATTGATAAGCAGCCCCAGAGAGATGAAATTACTTACCAGGCTGCTGCCGCCATAGCTGATGAAGGGCAGATTGGTGCCGGTGACAGGTGCCAGGCCAATGGTCATGGAAATATTAACGAACATCTGGCAGAGCATGAGAGTGGCTATGCCCATTGCCACCAGCTTGCCAAACGGGTCTGGCTGACTGGCCGATATCTCTACTGCACCCAGTAATAGCAGCAGGTAAAGAAAAAGGACCAAGGCACAGCCAATAAAACCCCATTGATGGCCTATCATAGCGAAGATAAAGTCATTATGCCTTTCGGGCAGAAGTGGGTATTTGACGAATATGCCTTCATCATGCTGGCCCAGAACGCCGCCAGAGCCAATACACATCTTGGACTTGTGCAACTGATAGCCGCTGCCGCTGAGCCAGTCGGCATCACTGGTGTTTTGCTTGAACAGTCCTATTATCCTGGTCTTTTGATAATCCTGAATGACCAGCAGGCTCATGGGAGAGCAGATAAGCACAATTATGACTACTGCCAGTATGTGCCTGGGGCGAGCACCTGCCAGAAAGATCATCATGAAAAGAATGGGTATAAACAGCAGAAATGTACCCAGATTAGGCTCAAGTAAGATCAGGAGCATGGGGGGGGCCGATAGCAGAAAGGGTTTAATTATGCCCTGGGTAAAAGTTTCACAGTTTTTATTTCTGAGATACCAGGCCAGAGTAAGTATGAACGATAGTTTGGCCAGCTCTGATGGCTGGATACGCAGCAGGCTGGAATCTCCCAGAGTTATCCAGCGATAAGAGCCGCCGATCTCCGGCACAATACTGGTAAGCCCAAAATGCTTGCCCACCAATACGATCAGCAGCAGGAGATTGGTGAACAGGAACAGGAGCATACTTAACTGCCCGATCTTCTTATAATGCACATGATTCACCAGAAGCATTACCGCCAGAGATATACCCAGCCAGGTCAATTGCTTATTGAATTCAAAGCTGCGTCCGCTGGCAGATATGCACAGTAAACCCACTGCTACCAGTGCGAATACCGCCAGCAGCATCACAAGTCTGAGGCCACCAAGTTTTCCATGCCATATCTGTTTGAACATTATCGGTCCTGATTGTTTCTCTGGCCCTTTTGGGGCTTAGGTCTTATTCCAGCAGTATCAGGATAATCGGTATTCATTCTGGTTGCAATATTTTTCAATTCAGCCCTGATCTGGCTCTGAGGTCTGTAACTGGTAAAGATGATTGTTATAGGACTATAATTATGCTTTATGCCTTTATTTTTTAGTGTTTTATGAACTCTTTGAACTCAGGCTGGTTATGTCCCTCTAAAGGGGCAAAACTATAGTGACGATAGTGCTACAGAGTTCAGGTACACGAAAAACTCAGGAAGTGAGGTTTTATATATGAAAGAAATAGCTAAGCATGGATGTTTAATATTAACTATGGCTTTGATTGGCCTGGTTGGCGGTTGTGAAGATCGTGAGCAGGCTATCGATCAGGAGCTTGATGATGTAGTAAATCAGGTAGATGGTAGTTTGCGATCAGTGGCAGATTCAGCAAATAAGGCTGCAATAGAGGCTGTCAGGTATGAATTAGTGCCTGTACCTCAGCGAGATCCGGGTGAATATATGGCTATGGTTGACCATGTACGAGAGCCCAGGGAGATCTCTCTGGTGTGTAAATATGTTGATTTTCAGCCAGTGATCGATGGTGTTGCAGATGAAGAAATATGGGGGCAGGTAAACGAGATCGAAACTCTGGATTATTCATCGCAAAGGCCGATAACTCTGAAAACTTACCATAATGGCGAAAATATTTATTTTTTAGCAAAATTTCCTGATCCTACGGCTTCAGAGCAGCATAAAACCCTGGTATGGAGCGAAAAAGAACAGGTATATATTGAGGCGATGGACCGGGAAGATACTCTGGTACTCAAATGGAGTATGGCAGGTGGTAATATGTCTTTTGACCCGGCATTACTGGAGCCGCACGCGGCCGATATCTGGTTCTGGAAAGCCTGCCGCAGTAATCCGGCGGGATATCTTGACGATAAATCGCAAATAGTTTCGATAGAAAATGTTGAAGGAGGTCTGGAGCTGAGTTCCGAGAAACAGGGAAGATTGTTTCTGCTCAGGAAAGCAGATGAAGGAAGGAGTTGTGTCTCTGAGGAGATGTTCTTTGAGAATTATGGGCCGGCAGTGAAAAAGTTTTATAGCCGGGAACCGCAGGGCAGCAGGGCTGACATAAAGGGCAGAGGTAAGTGGGTTGATGGTTATTGGACCATTGAATTTACCCGAAAGCTTAATACTGGCAATTCTGACGATGTAGTTTTTAACTATGAAAAAGATAATGTCTTTGGTGTAAGTCTTTACGAAATGGCTGCAACCGGTGTGGAAAGATCCTGGCATAAGCCACTGTTTCGTACTGGCAATATATTTGATACTATTGCACTTACACTTGAATCGAAGCCATAAAGGTGATCTGAAATAATGAGATTTTCATTTACTAAAATATATCTGTTTGCCACTCTGGTGATACTGTCAGTACTGCTGACTATTACGGTGTTGTCGTATAGCTATGCCAGCCGGGTTTCTTCTTATGTTAAAGATGATCTTAAGAGGTATAATGATGGTCTGATAGCAATATCTACTCTGGTTTATGAATTTTCAGAAGTTTCAGATAGTTTTTATGAAATATATTATAATCAGGGAAATGATGTACGCGATGCCCTGACTCATCTCGATCGTATTCGCAGCATAATTAATGGCCCGGCGATCGTTAATCTCAATAATGTAGATTTTATAGAAAAGGTAAGGTTAGGTGAACGAAAGTGTAGAACAGTCGCTTTTGTGCTTAAATCTACCTATTTTCTCGACCCCAGTCGTGATAACGCTAATGAGTCTTTGCAGCAGGTTAAGAGCATAATTACCAGTTCAAAAAAAGAGACTATGGCTTATTGTATCAGTAAATGGAAAGAAGTTACCGGGCTGACAGAAGTACTTATCAGGCGGCTCTCGGTTTTCAATATTATCATTCCGGTCTGTCTGGTCTTTGGCGGTCTGATCATTATTACTATGCTGCTATTAGTTAGTTATATACTTCGCAGTCGTCTGAATCTGATCGTGGAAGCGGCTAATAATATCAGGCATGGAAATGTGAAATATCGGATCAAAATGCCCTATAATGATGCTGTCGGAGTTGTAGCCAAAAGTATTGATTATATGGCAGAGCGATTAGAGATAAGTGAAAAGCAGATGCAGAGCCATAATACTGAGTTGCAGGATTCTCTGGCCCAGGCGCGAAAGGCAGATATTGCCAAAAGCGAGTTTCTGGCCTGCATGTCCCATGAGATACGCACACCTATGAACGGTGTTATAGGTATGACAGACTTACTATTGACTACCGGACTGAACAATGAACAGCTTGAATATGCCAATACGATAAAGGAGGCAGGTAATACCCTGCTGTCAATAATTAATAATATCCTGGATTATTCCAAGATAGAAGCCAATAAACTGCAACTTACAACTGTACCCTTTGATCTCTACCTGATTGTGCAGAGAATTAAAAAGGTTATGACTATGCTTGCTGAGGAAAAGGGCATAGATTTCGTTGTCGATTATCAGGACCATGGTCACAAATATTTCAAAGGAGATGATATTCGCATAATTCAGATAATGACAAATCTGGTCAGTAATGCGATAAAGTTTACAGAAAAGGGTTTTGTTAAAATTGCCGTTATGGTTGGCGATGAAAATTCAGATGAGTCGGTACCAGTTGATGTTATTGTCTCTGATACAGGTGTTGGTATTGAACAGCACTCTTTAAACAATATATTTAATAAATT
>JAFGDI010000229.1 GCA_016932145.1 Sedimentisphaerales bacterium | reverse complement strand
CAAAAATGTCGTCGGTTATTAAAGCAGACTCTGCCACCTGGGACGATTCGCAAAAACTTTGGATTCTCGAAAATGGTATCAGGTTCACCGACTCAAATGACCCTCAACAAACTCAGGCACCAGTTGATACTTACAGTTCAGAACTTACCCCTGAATATCTGGCGCTGCAACGAAATTCAGCCTATAAAAGCCTTATGAGCAGTAAAGAACTTGCTCAGCTGATCAGCAAAGGCGGTATTAAATCTGCCGACAAAGCTGAAGCCCTCTCCGAAAGACACTCTCGCTTCACTGACCCGATCATTAACATGATCATGCTCCTTATCGGCCTGCCTATGCTGGTAACTCGTGAGAAGAAAAATAACAAGATTGCACTGGCTTATATGATCGCCGGTGCCGGGGGGTGTTTCATTGTAACTTTTGTCTGTAAATTGCTTGCCTCAGGTAATATCTATGTCACCAGCGACACCCAAAGGGCTCTTATTACCTTTTTGCCCATTATAATTTTCGCTCCGGCTTCCCTGCTCGCCGTTGACGCTATTAAAACCTGACCGATATCAGCAGACAACAAATCCCAATAGCGACAGAGCCGCTGTCAGATCTTCTTTATTTATATGACTATCAGAACCAGCGAGCTTCACCGTATAATTGTTGAATTCCCGCCTTATCGGGTATTCTTTACGCAATTTATCAAAATAACCACCCCGCTCACCGGCAGGCTTTGTCAATATGCCTCGCATTCTTCTGTCATCTCCGACTATATCGTAAACACTGCCGGTCAGATAAGCCAACAAATCCTGCTTACTGGCATAGTCGCCCAAATTAACTTCCAGTACACTATTAGCGACCCTGGGCTTTAGCTCTGACACACTGACCTGTTCTGCGATATTCAGGCAATCACACAAACTCTTATATATCATCTCTGTGCCGTTAACCTTGCCATCAAAAGAATACCCGGCAATGTGTGGCGTTGCTATATCTGCCAGAGTGAGCAATCCACAGTCAGGTTCAGGCTCATTTTCCCACACATCCAGTATCAGTGCCGAGTCGGCATGCTTTTTCTTCCAGTGCCTCAATTGCTCATTGTCTATTACCGGCCCACGACCTGTATTCATCAATATAACCTTATCGGACATTAAGGCCAGTTGTTCACTTGCCAGCAAATGCACAGTCGTGTCAGCCCCTTGTTTTATCAGAGGTGTATGACAGGTTATTATATCCGATTTTATCACCTCAGTTAAGGTCCTGAACGCCCCAGCACCTTCCTGACGGGCTCTGGGCGGGTCATTCAATAAAGGCCTCAAACCGAGAGCTATCGCCTTCTGTGCAACTAATTTGCCTATATTACCCACGCCGACAATCCCCAGCGACTTACCCTCCAACACAAATTTACGCCGATGGCTAACTTCTAACAGGCTCGTTATGAAATATTCTGCTACAGAATTAGCATTTGAGCCTGCTGCATTGGAAAAAAAAATATTACTTTTTTGTAGAAAAGCAATGTCAATATGGTCAGTTCCAATTGTGGCAGTCCCCACAAATTTAACCGGCGTACCAGATAGTAATTCTCGCCCCACAGCAGTCACTGACCTTACCAGCAAGACATCTGAATGCATTAGTTTTTCTTTACTTATCTCTCTGGCAGACAACAACTTAACTTCACCTAGCGAAGAAAACACCTCTTGCACATAGGGTATGTTCTCATCTGCTACTATCGAGAGCTTTTTATCACTATAAACCATAAAATCGTTACTACCTGTTTTTATAAACAAACTTCCTTATTTTCTATAAAATAATCAAATAACTTCTTTAATAATCAAACATTAGCATTGACCTTAGAGTAAAATTAATTATATTATCTACATGGAAGTTACCTTTATCTCCTTTCGGGTAACTTACCTACCGGCAAGTGAACTCCCAGACACTTGCCGGACTTTTTTTAAAGTCCACAAAATGGTACTACCAATCCTCTTCCTTAACTGCCGACCAAAACCGCTCTTATATGTTTGCTTATCATTTGAAGTTTTATTTTACATCACTCAATTTATCTGTCATCAGACATATTCCTGCAACTTCTGCCTTATCAGGTCAGCACGGAACTGATCTCGCTGACTGGCCTCCAGATTATCTCCGCACAAATGCTGTAAATGTGCTGGCTGAACCAAAAGCATTATCTCATTTAATACCTTTATCGGTATCGATATCTTGCCCATTGCTACTCCCATGCGCAACTGACTCATGAAAAACATCGCTTCCTGCGAGGTTATCAGCCTTGCTCCGGTAAGTATGCCCAAGGCCCGGAATATCTTATCTTCTACCACTATCGGCGTCTCTTTCAATAAGCGTATCCGCGCCCGCCGCTCATATTCTACTATCGGCTCCAGGGCCATTTTCTGGATCTCCTGAAGTATCTGCTCTTCAGACTTACCTAAGGTCGTCTGATTCGATATCTGGAACAGATCGCCCACCGGCTCACTTCCCTCGCCGTGAATACCCCTTACCGCTAGATGCATATCCCTTGCTGAATTTAATACCTTCTCTATCTGCTTGGTTATATGGAGTGCCGGCAGATGCAGCATAGCAGACACCCGAATACCAGTTCCAACATTCGTCGGACAGGCCGTCAAATAGCCATATTCCTCTGAGTATGCATAGCTCACCTGCTGCTCTATCTGATGGTCCAGCTCAGAAATGCGTTCCCAGACAGTATTAATATCTAAACCACTGGCAAAAGCCTGAATACGAAGATGATCCTCTTCGTTTAACATAACTGACATTGATTCATTCTCTGACACTGCCACCGCGCTACCACCAGACTCGCGTGAGAGCTTTTCAGTTATTATGTAGCGTTCTGCCAGTAAATTCTTTTCCAGCTCTGTCAATTCTTCCAACAGCTTCAAAGTCATATTCCCGGCATTAAACGGGCGAGACAACTGCACCCTGGCAAATTCTATTATCTCAGCACGCTTAGCACGATCAGCACGAGTAACAAACGGAAAACCCGAAAAGTTACGCGCTAATCTTACCCGACTGGATATTACTATATCCGACATTGGCCCTGAGCCATCCATCCAGTCTGCTATATTATGATATTTTCCTGATATGTCCATATTCTTAAAACCACGACTATTTCTCATCCAGATTATTCTGGACAGGACGATTTACTCAACACATTTATCTCATCTCTTATACGGGCAGCAGACTCATAATCTTCCATTTCCAGAGCCTTTTGCAACTCCTGACGCAACTTCATACAGCGAAGCTGTTCATCGCCTGATGGCACGATCTGACTCTTTCTGCTACCCACATGCCTTATCGCCCCTTCCTGCGACCGGGAAATAACCTGCTCGATTGCCTCACCAAATACAGCATAATCATTTGGGCAGCCCAGAAGGCCGGTCTTACGAAATTCGGCCCAGTTCATACCACAAGATGGGCATACCAGCTCATTCAACTGGTCAACCTCTTTATGGGCCACCAGCAGGTCATTAAACATCTTATCCAGTGAAACCTGATTCTTAACCGCTATGCCCTCCTGCGCTGCACAATACTTACACAGATGTTTCTCAACCTTATGGCCGTCTGCTATCTCTGTCAGATGTACTGTCGCCGGATGTTCATGGCATTTGTCACATTTCATTATCGTCTCCTGAGATGGTTTTTTCACCCATCTTTATGCCCCGCATTATCATTCATACAGAACAATATTTCTATCGTCAATTTCGGGCTGTCTCTCTAAATTAACCAGGAAAAACTCCCCGTTTTACATAATATCTTATACTTTTGCATGATACATTATGCTCATATATTGTAACCCAGGTCTATTTTCAAATCTAGCAGAAACGCAAATATCAAAATTACAGGCATTTACAAACAAAAGCTTTCTTCACTATCACTAATTCAGCCCAAGTTTATAGTAAGCCAATGCCAAATTTCACTTCAATTGCCTTTAGCAGGCTGTTACCAATGATATTATAGCACTACAACCGGGAGTTTCTTCCACTCGCACTGATTCGAGCTTAACTCGCTCGGGCAAAACGCCTACGATCTGATTGACAAAATACTCTGCCATACGCTCGGCTGTTGGCGGATTGTCCTTAAACGACGATAAATTATTGATCACTGCACAGCTATGCATAGGAGCTGCCGCAGCCCGTATTATCTTCTGTAGTTCGTGAAAATCCATTACAAAACCAAAATTATCCAGCTTCTTACAGCTTACTACCACCTCAACTACCCACTTATGGCCATGCGGCTCTTCCTCATTACCATCGGGCATAACTACATAATGTCTGGCTTCAAAACTTTCTTTGACTGATATTGAATATTTCATCTAACCCACCTGCCATGTTTTTTAATAATAAAATATGTATATATTGTCGTCTCTTTCAACCCCTGCCTTAACTTTTGTTTCACTTGTTATTCTAATCGGTAATATGGTAAATGCCAGCCAAAATGATTTTCTTCTCCTAACCCCTTTCTAATTCAATATCAAGCCAATATTAACACTAATTCGCTCAACTATTTTTTCAAACTTTCACAGTCCAATAATAATCGCTTTTTTTGCAAATTATCAAAAAAAAATAATTAAATATCTCTTGACAATATACCTCAACTGAATGTATTATAAATCCTGTCAATTAAGAGGAACAGTTAAGAGAAAACGAGGAATCGAGAGAATAACTTTTTCAGTTCAATGTTCTGGTTTTTCAAATTCTATTCCTGTTTGTCCGTTTCGGACATGTGGCGATTTCGCCCTTTGGTTTTTTTGAAATTAAGCGTGACTGTTTATTCGTTTAAACTATTCACGCAGACAATCTATCTACTTTCTACTCTCTCTATGAGCTCT
>JAFGDI010000228.1 GCA_016932145.1 Sedimentisphaerales bacterium | reverse complement strand
TTTTGCCTGGGGGTGCTTGTTTCCGTTATATACCATCGCAGGCAGGGGCGTACCAGACAGGCGTGGGGGCGGGTTATTGGCCAGATGTACGAGATAGGTATAAAAAGCCTGCCCGTGGTGATGATCACAGGTGCTTTTATCGCTATGACCCTGGCAGTGCAGAGTTTTGGCCAGCTTAATCAATTGGGCATGGCAGATCGTATCGGTGGTCTTATAAATGTATCAGTAGTGAATGAGCTTGGCCCGGTATTAACCGCTTTTATGCTGGCTGGCCGTGTGGGAGGTGCATTAACCGCAGAGCTTGGTACGATGAAAGTTACAGAGCAGATAGATGCAATTCGGGCGATGGGTTCTGATCCGGTTCATTATCTGGTAGTGCCTCGCTTACTGGCCTGTATTTTACTTACACCTATTCTTACTGTATATGCTGACTTACTTGGTGTGCTGGGTGGCTATTTTATCAGTGTTTTCCATTTTGGCATTAACGCTGAGGGCTACTGGCGGTTTAGTGCCGATGTAGTGGAAAAGTATGACCTGATCGTTGGTATTTCCAAAGGGCTTTTTTTTGGTGCGGCGATAGGGCTGGTAAGTTGCTTTAGTGGTTTTACTTGCGGGCGAGGTGCTCATGGTGTGGGTAAGGCCTGTACTAAAGCGTTTGTGGTTAGTTTTATGGTTATTCTGCTGATCAATTTTGTGGTTGCCATTGTCTCTCGGGCTGTATATCTGACCTTCTGGGACATAAAGAGCATAATCTGATTAACTTCCTGATAATTAAATTCATCTATGAGGTTGAATTGAGACGGCATGAACAATGCTTCTCTGTTGAATAATAATGACAGAAAAAATAGATAATCCAATAATCGAGCTAAGGTCAGTCAGTAAGACATTTGACCACCGAAACTATATATTGAAAGACTTTAGCCTGGCTTTTGAACGAGGTAAGAGTACGGTCATTATTGGTCCAAGTGGTTGCGGCAAGACCGTAACGCTTAAGATAATAATGTCGCTTATGAAGCCAGATGAGGGCGAGGTGCATTTTTCTGGTCAGCGAATAGACCAGATGAGCGAATCGCAGCTTATTGAAATTCGTAAGCGTTGTGGTTTCCTTTTCCAGTCTGGAGCGCTTTTCGATTCTCAGACAGTTGCTTATAATGTTGCTTTTCCCTTATTTCAGCATACGAAAAAGAAAGATAAAGAGATATTTGAGATAGTGCGTGAGAAGCTGGAACTGGTGGGGCTCTCTGATATGTTTGATCGCTATCCATCGCAGTTGTCTGGTGGTCAGCAGAAGCGAATAGCTCTGGCCAGAGCTATAGCCCTGGAGCCGGAGGTTATTTTTTACGATGAGCCGACTACCGGACTGGACCCGCTTCGTACCGATGATATAAGCCGCCTGATCGCCCGTATGCAGGAGCAGCTTAAGATAACTTCGATAGTTGTTACTCATGATATGAAAAGTGCTGCAACTATTGCAGACCGCGTTGTAATGATGGATAAAGGCAAGGTCGTTGCCGATGGCAGTTGCGACGAAATATGCCATAGTAGTAACCCGGTTGTACGCCGCTTTGTAACGGGTGATTCTACCAGCGAATAAGTCTTGCCGATTGTTTATATATAAAAAAGCCAGTTGCGTTATTAACTTGCAACTGGCTTTGATTTTTCGTAGAAACGCATGATTATGCGTATTCCAAATGCAGACTGGTATGGAATGAAATTCTGAGACGCATAACCATGCGTCTCTACATTTTTATGGCTGACAAAATCAACTTTTAACTACAGCCTCGAACTTGCACACTTCGTAGCATCTGCCGCATTTGATACATTTGGCATTATCAATTACATGCGGAGTCTTGACCTTGCCGCTGATGCAGTTGACCGGGCAGGCCTTGGCACAAGCGGTGCAGCCGACGCATTTATCGGCAATGATCGTATAGGTCAGCAGGGCCTTGCATTTTCCAGCCGGGCATTTTTTGTCAGTTACATGGGCAATATATTCTTCGCGGAAATGCTCCAGAGTGCTTAATACCGGGTTTGGTGCTGCTCTGCCCAGGCCGCAAAGCGAAGCCTTTTTCACCAGCATTGCCAGCCTCTTGAGTTTGTCCAGATCTTCGAGGACAGCCTTACCGGCGGTTATCTTTTCCAATATTTCCAGCATACGGGTAGTACCTTCCCGGCAGGGGGTACACTTACCGCATGACTCGCTCTTGGTAAATTCCAGGAAGAAGCGGGCTACATCGACCATGCAGTCGGTATCGTCCATTATAATCATACCGCCAGAGCCCATAATAGAGCCGGCAGCTTGCAGGGTATCGAAATCAACCGGTGTATCTATCATCTTGACCGGTATGCAGCCACCAGCCGGGCCGCCGGTCTGTATCGCCTTAAGTGACCGACCATTGGGTACGCCACCGCCGATATCATAGACAATTTCACGCAGGGTAGTTCCCATAGGCACTTCTACCAGGCCGGTATTAGTTATCTTACCAGCCAGAGCAAATACCTTTGTGCCGCCGCTTTTATTAGTGCCTGTTTTTGCAAACTTTTCCGGACCATCATTGATCACTACTGGTATGTTTGTCCAGGTTTCTACATTATTTATTACTGTTGGTGAACCCCAGAGTCCTTTTTGAGCCGGGAACGGAGGCCTGATCTTGGGCTGACCACGACGACCTTCTATTGACTGGATAAGGGCCGTTTCTTCACCGCAGACAAAAGCCCCGGCACCCAGTCTTATCTCCAGGTCAAAATTAAAACTACTGCCCAGTATATTTTCGCCCAGCAGATTGTTCTCCCGGCAGATCTTGATCGCATTATCAATGCGGTCAATAGCCATCGGATATTCTGCCCGAATATAAAGGTAGCCCTTTACAGCACCTATAGCATAAGCACCGATAGTCATGCCTTCTATGATGCTGAACGGGTCACCTTCGAGCATCGAACGGTCCATAAAGGCCCCTGGGTCACCCTCGTCGGCATTACAGATGATGTATTTGATCGGACTGTTCTGCTCTGCGGCCGCCTGCCATTTCATTCCGGTAGGGTAGCCACCACCGCCGCGACCACGCAGATTGGATTCTTTGAGCTGCTCGATAACCCAGCTTGGCTGGCCCTTTTCCAGAACTTTGGCCAGAGCGTCATATCCTCCGTTAAGCACATAATCACTGAGGCATTCAGGGTTTATCTTGCCGCTATTACGCAGTGCCAGACGCTTTTGAGCTTTAGAATCCGGCACAACATTATAGGTTAATGGTTTACCGTTGACTATATGTTCGTCAAAGATCTGCCTGGCCATCGCCTGATCGACCTTGCAATATTTTACCGAATTGCCGTTTTGGTCAGAAACAGACACTATTGGCTCAATACTACATTGGCCGGTGCAGCCAACACGCTTGATGCTGACATCTTCCCGTGAATTGCACTCGATCAGGGCGGTAAATTCCTGACAGACAAGGTTGGAACCGGCGGCATTTTCGCAGGTTGCAGAGCCTATCTGAATTGAATACCTGGTCTTTTTCTTAAGATCATCGTATTGATTCGATGCTTTGTTCTTTAACTGCTGATGATTATCAGTCATTGTTCCCATAAATATGTCCTGAAAATAAGGTTTAATAATAACATACTTGCATATATAATAGTCACAAGCTGTTGTAAAAAGCAAGTTAAAATAATTACGATGGTAATGTATAACTAAACTATTATGCGGGCAGGATTTTAGCTTAGCCTTAAACCTGGCCTGAGTTTACTCTATTACTTTCGACCTGGCAACCGCAATAACATAAAGGATTTTGTTCTTGAACGAAAAAAAAACTGGAAAAGTAAGGCCATTTGAGCTGTTTCTTTCTGCTTTTGGTATGGGTTTTATGCCTTTTGCCCCCGGTACCTGGGGCTCAGTATGGACAGCATTAATTTTCATGCTCATTGCTCTGGTGGCTGGTAATAGTGTTGTTCCTTTTGTAACTCTATTAATACTCTTGACTTATGGTTTTTGGGCTACTGTCTATTATGGCGATCAGGGTATTAAGCACTACGGCGATGACCCGGGTATGATCGTTTCAGATGAAGTTTGTGGTCAGGCAGTGGCTTTGCTCTGGTTATATAATTGGGCTGATTGGACCTCCTGGCAGATAGTCGCCTACACTGCCTCAGGTTTTATACTCTTTCGGATTTTTGATATATTCAAGCCCTGGCCCGCCTGTTATTTTGACAGCCTCAAGAGCAAGTGGGGTGTTTTGCTTGATGACATAGTAGCCGGTATTTATGCCGGAGTACTATTGCAACTGGGTTGGTATTTCTGGGGAAACGCTATTTAGCCATTATTCGATAAAATTGGTAAGTTGTTGATTATTAGTTATTTTAGAACCGCATAAAGAAATCCCAGGTTTCTTTTGATATCCAGTTAATATCAGAGCCGGGATCCATTACGGTGTCAGTATGGCCGCCCACGAAAGAGCCAAACAGGACCGGGTATTCTTCCGGGAGCCCTTTGAATTCGGTAGTGACATGTGTGGGCGTGGTTGCCAGTGGTATTTCAGGAAGAGTTTTAAGCCCGTTATCTTCAATATGTGTCAGAACGCAATATTTCCCACCCTGCTTGAGTTCGTCGGAGTTTATCCATTTGCACAGGCCGTCTTCGGTACCTGTAGTGCTGAAACAGGCAAGGGGCAGATGCTTGTTTTCTGGCAGATAGATATTCCAGTTAGCCGGAGCATAGCAGGCAACAGCACGAAGTTCTTTCTGAAACTCCAGCGAAAGCGAGTATGTGACCATAGCACCAAAGCTGAAGCCGCAGCAGAATACGCGTGATGTGTCAATGCTGAGCTTGTCCTTGAACAGATTAAGCATATCGGCAAAGAAGATGTGGTCTTTGTTGTCGCCTCCTCGCCATGGCGTATGGTCGGTATAAC
This sequence comes from Sedimentisphaerales bacterium, assembly GCA_016932145.1. Lineage (GTDB taxonomy): Bacteria > Planctomycetota > Phycisphaerae > Sedimentisphaerales > SM23-30 > JAFGDI01. Next base: position 3,459 of record JAFGDI010000228.1, on the reverse strand, counting down.
CCTGCGGTGCTACGAAAATAACCGGGACATTATTCTTGTGGGCGTAGGTTTTGAGGCCATAAAAGTTATTATCTACCATAGTTTTCATACTACCGCCCATCATGTGCATGGCAAAAACCAACCGATAAGGTGTGTTCTTATCGTAATTTTCGGGTATATCGATGGTGTATTGGCGTTCCAGCCCGGCACTAGTCATCGTGTGAATACCGCTCCTGAAATTACCCAGCTCTTTGCCGCTACCGGCACTGAGGACGGGCGGATTTTTGAGCTTACGGGCAGCATCAATAACCGGCGAGTCCTGTGTCTTTGGGGCCGGAGCTTGCTGAGCCAGACAGGCTCCATATGCCACTAAAATCACCAATGAAGCAATTTTTAATACTCGATTCATTTTATTCTCCTGAAATATGCTATATGTTATAATATTTTAGATAGTCTAAAGAGAGTAAGACCGTAGGGGAGTCTATCAATTGGTCTATCGACAAATGTATCGTTTGTTTTTTCTAGTTTATTACCAATATTAGATAAATTGTAACCGTTCACACGGTTTTCTTCTCTGGGAACGCCGAGCCCCAGCTCGGCTATTATCAGACAAAACTAACAGATTGCTCGATACCCAGATAGCGGATTATATTTACTGTTACAATATTCAACTCTAACCGTTTTTTACGCTTATAATGCGTTTTGTTTGCCTGGTCCCGAATTGTCGTGATTTTGGGCTTTGCCCTTAACTGTCGGCGTTCCCAGGGGCGTGAACGGTTACGATAAATTACAATTAGCATCTTGCAACCTGTTGTTAATACTGATTAGACTTTCTTTTATTTCATCCCAGTAAACACTTTTAGCTCTTTTTGTATCATTTGCATAATTATACACGCTAGTGTAGATATCAGAAATATACCAAGCAATTAAAACTAATGCAATGAATATTAAAAAAAGCAATAAATCAGTTAATCCGAATGCCCACTTAGATGCAGCTAAAAAACTCATATAACAGCTGCTTTTCAAAATATTGAATAATATACTATACCTCTATTTATTATGGAGGGCGTATTGTTTTTTCGCCCCAAAAGGTATAAATATGGACTTGGTACACTCAGGCTATCTTTCTGAGAGAGTTAAAACAAAAGTAACCGTTCACGACAAATAGTAGGACAGGCATACCCAAAGCCTGTTCGGGAATACCTGTCCTGCCTGGGCAAGCTATCTCGTACCCATGTTAACGGTTACAAACAGAATCAAGTTGCAAGGTAATCATTAGCTATTGCTCATCTGGTAAATGTTGAAATGATTTAATAGTTTCAAGTTTATCGTCCCAGTTAGCCTTGTTGGAAATGAAGATGTGGGCATTGGGGGCAACATCCAGATTACAGTCGAGGCTGCCGGCTGGTACTACCAGCAGTGTGTCGTCCATTTGCATACTTGGCAGGGCTGAGCCGCATATTGCGCAAAATGCTTTTACATGATTAAATTTTTTCAGATGGAACCTTCGAACATTTTCCTGACCTTTAATCCATTCGAGTTTGGCGGTAGAAGAAAACAGATTAGCTGCATGGGCAGAGCCTGTATCTTTTCTACATAATTTACAGTGGCATAGGTAAAAGCTATCAAATGTTCCCACTATCTTATACTCTACTTCTTTGCATAAACACGAGCCATTGTATTCCATTTAATAAGTCCTCCTGGGATAACCAATACGGCAATTATAATTCTTCCAATGAATGATATTTTTATCTGCTCTAATGATCATAATCTTGCGATATCCACAAATGAGTGAACGGTTACAATTATAACCTATGGCGGCTGCAAGGTTATATAACTAATTACTAATTTGTGTCTTTTCTGTTTCGGGTCGTGATTGAACTTTGCATTAAAAGATAACCAGGGCACAAAAACGGTGCCTGGCACCTTTTTCTTTAAGTCATTACAAATAAATCGCTTATGTGTATATATGTTTTGGTAGATGTGAAGAAATCACTTGGTTTGTATTGTATTAGTTACAAAGCCTTTGGCTGTATATTTTGCAATTGGTTGGAATTGGGATAAGGCTCTGAAAATTTTTCAGGAGTAGTTTTTTTTATAACTATTTCAGAGAAAAATTCATTCGGAATTCGGATTTTTATCGTATCTGTTATTATTGCAAGTAGTTAGGTTTTTGTTAGGTTTTTTATTTATTTATTAAAGGTTTTTCGTTATTATGTCGAAAAATATTATGGATGGTAAGTGCTGTCCAAAGGGTGGAACCGAGCTCTGGTTTTCGCATCTCCCTCCCAAGCCCTTCCTGGTATGTTGTTTTTTACTGGTAATCGGTCTGTTAAAAGGCCAGAAGGAGAGCTGAAAATGCTTAGATTTAATATTTCTCGTCGGTTCAGAGTTTCAACCGGTAATAATATAAGACCTGATCGGTCTGAGTGTCCGGCTCGAGGGTCAATACAAGAGATACAGTCTCTGACGGCAATGGATGATGCGGTTTTGTCTTACCTTGCCGAATCAATTGTTCGCGAACTCGCTGACCGGGGCATTCTCAGCCAGCAGTTTAGAGAAGAGCTATATGAACAGCCGGAGTCTTTTGTTGAAAGTGATATACCAGCCGTAAGCGTAGGGCCAAGTGGTATTTGTGGTTCTTATCAATCAGAAATGTGGTAAATACAGGCCTATAATGTTTTGGTATTGAAATATTAGCAAAGATATCCTATTTTCACCTTTTTTTTAAGTGGTGTAATGGTTGCTCGTTATGGAGCAGGATTTAGCCATTGTGATATTATAGGTGTAATAAAATGTAAATATAGAAGGTGGTTTGTTTAGTGAAATAACAAATTTCAGGTAATAAAATGATCCAGCTTATTAAGTGTAATCTGTCATTAGGCGATACTGTTTACATAGTTAGAAAGTATCAAAACAGAGTTACCTTAAGAGGTGGTGGATTATATGTTAAATCTGGAAAAGCTCGAAGATAGAGTTTTATTGTCAGTTAACTTGCCTGTGGAATCGATTCTTGCAGATGGCAGTGTGTATGAGGGAGACTTCAGCTCATTAGCAGATGTTGACAGTTTTCGGTTTACGGCACAGGCTGGTCATACTTATCATATCCGTTGTGAAAGCAGGGGGACAGAAGCAATACCCACCGACGGCAGCGGCCTGCCAGATTTATATGAGGTAACAGGTTTTACTGATCCTGTGGTTAATTTGTATGACTCTACTGGTACAAATATTATTGCCAGTGACGATGATTCAGGCTTGGAAAGTGGTGCGTATATTCAGTGGACCGCTCCGTCCTCTGGTACATATTATATTGAGACCAGTGTGTTTCAGCATTCTCTCAAGGATTTTCAGCCGGGCAATTACTCTCTTTCTCTGACGGAGGGTAATGCCGACTGGACGGTAATGTTTTATTATGATTTTGATAATAATCTTGAAGATTCGCTAACCGCTGAGTTTGCTGGCATACTGGCTGAGATTGCG
>JAFGDI010000227.1 GCA_016932145.1 Sedimentisphaerales bacterium | reverse complement strand
TTTCACAGCCTTTGCCATTTCATTTATGAGCTGATTATCATGCCGGCGATCCCAGAGCAGGGAGCGTACTGATTGATTATTTTTTAATATATCAATAGTAAGTGGTGTAATAAAAACATCATAGTTGAAATGGGCAAAATGACCAGCATCTGGGAGTGAATGACTGATCCATACCCCATTTGCGGTTTTTACCACTAATGCCAGTGAGAGGAAAAAAAGCTCAAAGGCGGCATAAACACTTTTGGCATCAGCACCAAAAGCTGCCTCAAACCCTTTATTCAGGCTCTTTACCATGGGCTTACCAGCTTTGATAACCTCTTCAGCCGTTATCTGTGCCATAGCGTGATTGCCAAGTATATAATGTATCTGGCCTGGGTATTGAATGAGCAATTGGGCAGCCCGATATATCAGGCAATAGGAATGACACTCATAGGGGTTAGGATAATTCGGGTCGTGAATAAGCTCATGAAGAATTATATGGTTACTTTTATCGCTAGCCAGGTCCGCATATTTGACTATTTTATCAAAATTTTTATCATTGCCATGTAAGTCGCCAGTGGCCACAACTTTACCGGTGGCAGGTAGGCGAATAATATTGCCCTGGCGAAAAGGATTGCTGAAGTTTAACTCAGTTGCTTTTTCCAGGGTTGCTATGATTTCATTGGCATTTGACAAATCTGACCTGCAAAATAGTAAGTAGATTATTTGACAGCAGGGCTGGCAATTTTACCGCCTGCGATCATGTGAATCAGTAGATCCAGTCTTGAGATAAGCTCGGACATATTGGCCGGTCTTTCCTTGGGATTCTTTTTTACACATTCCATTACAAGATTTGAAACTCCGACAGGAATGAGCGGCTTAAGCTCGTGCGGGGCAGCCGGGTTTGAATGGTTGGATTCTGACAATATTTCTATCTTATCTAGTTTCTTAGGTATAAGAGTAGGTATATGCTTGCCAGTCAGAGACCAGTAAATGGTAGCACCAAGATTAAATATGTCCGTCTGACGGGTAACTGGCTTACGCTTTACCTGTTCTGGCGAGATATAGTCTGGTGTGCCCTGAATTCTGGGTTTAATTGTTCCGACAGGGCAACTCTGGCCCAGGTCAATTACGCGAATACTGCCATTTTCTGCCAATATTACATTGTTCGGCTTCATGTCACAATGTACTATGCCAGCTTCATGCATACCGTTGAGCGCATCGGCGACCATACGGAAGATAAGGAGCAGGTCCAGTAATGAATGGCTGGGGCTTTGTTCCAGGGAAATACCCGGGCAAAATTCCATGAGCATGATAATCTCACGGACTTGCAACATCTTCTTTATTCTCTTAACTTCAAATACTTTACGAACATACGGATGGTCAACACGACATGACATCTCATATTCGTTCTCAACTTGTTCGATCATTCGTTTATCCTGGCCATCCTGGCGGATAACATGCTTGAGAGCTCTTAATTCGCCGGTGTGTGTGTCCCGAACCGAAAAAATAGTACTCCCGGCACCAGATCCCAGTCTGCGAACGACCTCGTAGCCATCGAATACTGGTGGCTCGTAGTGTCCAATTGCTGGATTAGGTAATAACGCCATTCCTCTGCTTCCCTGTTAATTGTTGTGAAACAATAAGTTATGTTTATTCATTTTTTTCCATGCGAACAGGCTGGTGCCTAATCATCTGGCTTCACGCAGTAGAATAAACTACAACGATATGGCAGATAATCGTCAGAATTCAGGCTCAACCTTAGCGGAAAATAATACAGGGAAAAGAATTAGAGCGGGTATTAAGTCAAGAGTATGTATCGAATTAAATGATAGCGTTAATGATAAAAATAATATTAACTCTTGTACTGCTTCCGGCTGATCTCAACCAGTATTATTCAGGCATAAGTATAACGCCTAAACAAGTCACTTTATTGCTGTTCAAAATATATAAAACCGAAAAAAGAGTAAAACCAAAGTCTGAACCGAAAACCGGGGCAATTGGCAGTTCCTTTCTTATCGGATTGTCTTCAGCATGATTCTACATTCGCAACGCATAACTGGCAAGCAAAAATACAAGATTAAATAAAAAACGGAACTTTTTATTAACTATTACATATTTATCAGGCAGTAGAAGCTGTTATTTGACAGTTACGATCTGGTTGGACGGAATATTGCAGTGTCTGGTGAGACACTTAACCAAAGATTCCAGTCGGTTGTATTGCCAGGGTGTAGGCTTGAAGCAGCCTTCAGGGGTAATGAGGCATATTCTGATGATATTGCCGGTGGGGTTCAGGGCCGCAGCCTTCTGGTCAAACCACGAGGTGGTCGCCAATATCTGGCCATCGACACTGTCATTAGTGCCGTCGCAAATGACAAAGTGAGCAAACTTGTCCAGCTCTCCTGTGGTTCGGGTATTTACAATGTCAGCATAAGAAGAGCTGAAGGTAATTTCTATGGTATGCCATTTGCCCGGCACGATACCATTTCTGGTTCCTACTGTGGCTTTAGGCAGAGCGGTATTAACTTCGCTTGAACTGGAAAGACTGAAAGCCACAGGCTTAAGTGGCTTGCCTTCAAGTGCCATAAGGATAAGGGCACCTGCGCTCATGGAGATTATAAGAATGATAAAAGCGTTTTTCAATCTTCCTTGATTGTTCATCGTAGCCACCTGCGGATAGTGATTTTTGTTTGTTAATCCATTCGACGGATTATTATAGTAGTAGTTCGGATTTTAGCAATGAAATACTTTACTTTTAGGTCATATTGTTTTAAGGTTTTGTTAAACTTTTATTAGTGGCTAAGTGTTTAATTTTTAATCTTTTGTCGTTATTAACAGGTAATCAGGTGAGTTGTTATTTTCTATGAGTAAATAGTGGTTTTATGTGCGATTTAAATGTAACAACATATAGTGTATTGCCTGTGAGATGTGACTATAGGTGGGATGTTCTATAAGTAGCTATGAATTATCGCTTTGAATAATATTTTTTATAATATTATATTGAGTTTTTAGAAAGCGTGCTTATACTATAACTCATCTCAGTATATCGGACTTAACCGATATAAGGTTTAATAATAATTAAGATTTTCTGAGATTTTTTTTCGGCCATAAGGAATATGGCCTAGTCGGCTGATACGATTTGTATCTGAACTGATTGTTACTGAAATAATATAAATACAGGCAAGGATGCTGATGCTGCTATCGTCATTGACAAATAAAAAATCACTGCTTACGGCAATACATAACAGTCGCAATCTTATATTGCCTCTGTCTGCTGTTAGTTTGATATTTGTAATGCTGATCCCTTTGCCTTCGATGCTGCTGGATGTATTATTAGTAGCCAATCTTGCTTTTTCTTCCTTATTATTATTAGTTACGATCTTTGTTTCCAGTCCACTGGAGTTATCTTCCTTCCCCTCACTATTGCTGGCAGGCACATTGTTCCGCCTGGTATTGAATTGCGCTACGACGCGTAAGATATTAACTGCTGGTGAGTCGCCAGATGAGATGGCGGCTGCCGGTCAGATGATCAAGGCATTTGCTGAGTTTGTAGCTGGCAGTAATCTGGCAGTAGGTGTGATTATCTTCCTGATTCTCGTTGTGATCCAGTTTGTGGTTATAACTAAGGGTGCTACTCGTGTTAGTGAAGTGGCCGCCCGTTTCACCTTAGATGGTATGCCCGGCAAGCAGATGGCGATCGATGCTGATCTGAATGCCGGTCTTATCAATGAAGCAGAGGCCCGTCGTCGTCGTGAATCAATATCGCAGGAAGCAGATTTTTATGGAGCTATGGACGGTGCCAGTAAATTCGTTCGCGGTGATGCAGTAGCCGGCATAATCATTACCATGATAAATGTTATGGGTGGTATTGCAGTAGGCAAATTCACTTATGGCATGGACCTGGGCCAGTGTTTCAGTGTTTATACTCAGTTGACTATTGGTGATGGTCTGGTCAGTCAGATACCGGCGTTTATTGTCTCTGTGGCTTCGGCCCTTATTGTTACCCGTTCGACCGCTAAGGGCGATCTGGGTACTGAAATAGTAACTCAGATGACCAGTAAGCCAAAGGCACTTTATGTAGCTGCCGGTTTTATGGCTATATTATCCTTTACTGGCTTGCCGCAAATGCCTTTGCTTATAATTGGCAGTGGTTTTGCCGGTGTTGCTTATGTGCTGGAGCGGTCAGTCAGACGCCAGGTGGCGGCTTCAGCGGCTGCGGAGAAGAAAGTTGCCAGTCAGGAAACAAAGAAGGAAAAGGTTGAAGACCTGCTGCCTCTTGACCGTATGGAGCTGGAGATCGGTTATGGTCTTATAAAACTGGTTGATGCCCGTCAGGGAGGCGACTTGCTCAAGCGGATATCAATGATTCGCAAGCAGATTGCTGTTGACATGGGTATTATTGTGCCCAGTATAAGAATAAGGGACAATGTCAGGCTGGCACCTAATGAATATAGTGTTAAGCTCAAGGGAGTGAGCATAGCTAAGGGTGAGGCATA
>JAFGDI010000226.1 GCA_016932145.1 Sedimentisphaerales bacterium | reverse complement strand
GAATTGTCGGGATTTCGGGCTTTGCCCTCAACTGTCGGCGTTCCCAGGGGTGTGAACGGTTTCTAATTATTACTCAGTTCAACTTTCGCATTTTTCAGGCTATGATCAATATCAAAGCTAAAAGTGCCAAATCGCAGCTTTACTTGTTGTAAATGAGAATAGTTTCAATAAGTATTTGCCCAATTCGGTTAGTCGTTTAATTTCAGCGACAGTACATCCTGTATGTCAATCAGTCCGACGGGGTGGTGCTTATCATCTACGACTGGTATTTCATCAATTCTTTTCTTCTTGAAAATAGCCATTGCTTCGCTGGCCAGAGTCTCCGGACGCACAACAACCGGGTCATGTGTCATAAGCTCGGCAACAGGCAGGTCATGTAACTGCTGTTTTTTATTTTCCAGACCGCGACGCAGATCGCCATCGGTAAGCAAGCCGGTTAGCTGGCCGTTGGCATCAACCAGCATAATACAGCCATGACGAGTACCAACTATCTTTTCAGCCTGGCTAAGTGCCTGCTGCACGGTACAGCCATCGGACGCTATCGGCAGCTTTCTGCCCCGGCTGAAAAACGCCGCCTGCTCTACCGTTATTAACTGACGGCCCAGGGCGCCGCCCGGATGATAACGGGCAAAGTCCTCTGCCTGGAAATTACGCAATTTCATTACTGTGAGTGCCAGTGCATCACCGGCAGCCATCATACAGGTTGTACTGGTACTGGGAGCCAGGCCCAGCGGGCAGGCTTCAGTAATATTACCCAGCCATACCGTCACATCACTATGGCGAGCCAGAGGAGAATTGCGATCCCCTGTTATAGCTATGATTGTGGCACTCAGGGCCTTAAGATGTTCGATAAGTTTTACAATCTCTCCGCTTGAACCGCTATAACTCAGGACCACTACTACATCTTTGTCCTGAACTCGCCCCAGATCGCCGTGGATGGCCTCTGCTGCATGCAAAAAGACACTCGGCGTACCGGTAGAAGCCAGAGTTGCCGATAACTTCTCACCGACTATACCTGCCTTGCCAATACCGCTGATAATAACATTGCCCTTACAATTGAGCATAAGCTCAACTGCCTGAACATAACCCTGATCTACTACGGAAGCCATAGCCTGTACCGCCCTGCCTTCCTGGCTGATCAACTCTACAATATTAGCAACTATTTCCTGATTTGACATTGTCATAATTTTACATTCCGGCAGGCTGATCACCACCTGCAATTATTTTCTAAGTACATAATAATAACAAAACAACCATTATATCTGATAAATAACCGTTTTAAAGTGGTTTTTTGGCAGTCGCGATCTGGCTGCAATATATTTATGCTTCATAACAACTGAAAATCAGCATACTTACAATATTCTGAATAGTAAATAACCAAACTTGCAGAATATTGATATTATATTATCAGAATCTGCAATATGAATAGCCATTCAGATATGCTCACAAAAAAAAAGAGTAAGCGTTCAAACAGTTTCAGTTAAGGGCAAGGCCCGAAATCCCGACAATTCGGGACTTGGCAAACGAAACGCATTAAAAGCCAGAAAAGTTACTTGAGTTCTAGCGGGTAAAAACAACAGTATATTTCTCTATCTGAGAATCGGGGAATTTACCAGTTCTGCCTGATTATGGCCGAGCTGGGGCTCAGCGTTCCCAGAGAAGAAATATATCCGTGAACGGTTACCTTATTTCATATTTCTTAATACTTTTTTCGTGAACGGTTGCCAAAAAAAGAACAATCCCCATAAATGCAAACAGGCAGAGAGCTTTTATACTCTCTGCCTGTTGCGATTCATAGAATCTGAAGGTTTATTGTTTAGCGAAGATCACTGCCGCACCACCGCCTGAAGCCATCTTGAGATCAAGGGTGTCATCAGCCGTTACAGATATAGTCTTAATATTCAGACTGGCGGCATCCTGAGCAACATCAGCCCCATCTGCATAGATAGTGGCAGTATAAACGGCATTCTGTTCCAGGAAATCGAGCTTCAAATTGATCTTTCTGGCCGTAAAGTCGGTAAGTGCTCCGAGATACCAGTCATTGCCCTTACGCCGGGCGGCAATATAATATTGCCCTATCTGGCCATCGAGAGCTATGCTGTCATCCCAACTGGCTGGCAGGCCTTTGAGAAAATCCAAACCGGGCTGGCCATAATAATTTGATGGTTTATCTGCCGTTGAGATCAGGCCACTGTCATAGACCAGACAGATAGCCAGCTCCTGAGCCCGAGTGCCCAGAGATATGACCGGCCGCTGGGCTCGCCACTTATCTTTATTGGCATTCAGGAATGCTCCGGGGGTATGGTCCATTATGCCGGCCAGCATACGGGTAAAGGGCAATGTCGTCTTATGTACCGGGTTGTTATAACTGGTACCCAGATTCTGCTCATTACCGTAGATCGCCTCGCAGGTCATAAAGTTCGGCCAGGTGCGGGCAGTGCCAGTGGGTTTATAACAGCCATGGAAATTGATCATTATTTCATGGCTGGCAGCTACCTGCAAGACCTTTTCGTACCAGTTTACCATCCACTGATCATCACGGGACATAAAATCGGTTTTAATACCAACTATACCCCACTGATTATAAAGGGACATGGCCGCTTGCAGATTATCTTCCAGTGCCCGCCAGTGTACCCAGACCCAGATCTTAACGCCTTTATTCTGAGCATACTCTACCAATTCGGGGATATCTAAGCCATCAATAGGGGTAAGGCAATCCATGCCTTTATACCAGCCATCATCGATCAGGCAATAATCCCAGTTCAGGGCCGCCGACAGATCGATAAAGCCTTTGAGCAGGTTCATGTCCATGCCATTACCGCAACTGAGCCAGTTCCAGCTGCACATACCGGCTTTTATCCAGGAAGTATCAGCTATCTGCGCCGGCGGATTCAGATTCACTATAATATCAGAGTTAACCAGATCTACCGGCTTGCGGCCCAGCATAATAACCCGCCAGGGCGATACCGCCGGGGTATTTACCACTACCGCATCAGCCGCCTGATCCAGACGCGACAGAGTAGAGATAAGAGTGTTGTCATCTGGAGTTTCAACTGCCAGTATCTCCACTCTGGCCTTGCCTTTATTGCCGACTTCATCATCTATTCCCGCTATGCCGGTTATTGCAATAACATCAGCGGGTATATTATAACCGATCACGGCATCGGAATGAGTGCCCAGCCCTTTATTATAAGGTTTACTGCCAACTTTCAGGGTATTGCCATCAACACTCTTATCAGTACGGAGCGAGCCCCAGGCCTGACGGGCATAAGATGGTTTGAGATCACTTAACCAGATCTTGCTGCCATCTGACTTTACCAGATTTACATTTACCAGATCAACATGGTCAAAACCATTACCATCAACGGCATCAACTACCAGTCTTATTTGTTTGGTAGCGGCAGGAAGCTCAACATTGAATCTGACTGGTTCACCTCCGCCGATAAATGCCGGGCTTTTATACAGGCTTAGGTCTTTACTGTCACGCGTGAGATATAAACCCGCCCAGTTTACCAGAGCCGCCTCGGTCACAGAACAATAGAGATCATCTGCGAGCTTCACTGTCAGCGGCGGGCCGACCAGATCGCCGGCAGAAATATCAGAAAGCAGACTCTGCGGATATAATGCCTGATGTTCAGTAGTAAAGCTATTGAGAAATGCCGGCCAGCATACAAAATCACCGGCAAAGGCGAATTCATTTCTTTCATCTGCTATTGTCACTTTACTGCCAAAATCCGTGCCAAAGGCATAGCGGAAGGCTACGCCATCATTATAGGCCCGGCAGATAAGGGTTAATTTCTTGCCCGCAGCGGTTTGCAGAGAAATGTCAGCCTGATTGTAATTATCCCGGATTATCTTTTTCCTGCTCTCTACAGCCTCCCAAATGCTGTCTGAGCCGGAAATGGCACTGGAAACTATACTCAGCTCACTGCCCAGCTCATTGCCACCGGCCAGGACCAGTTTCAGCCGGGAATCGGTCAGGACCGGCTTATTATCAAGCAGAACGGAATAGGACAGTCCCTCAACATCAGAAATGGTCATAACCACCGCCGAATCCGGCGAGGTAACGCTCACCTGGGCGGCAGAAAGACAACCGGTTCCCAGCAAACAGGACAATAAAACAGCTTGTAATTTCATATATTATACCTTCATTCTAAAATTATGGTAAAACTCTCGCCGCCACAGGCGAGACAGGCAGGGAAAATAACTTTCATATACTAATATGGATATTACTAATAATTTACCCTCTAAAATCAAAAATAACAGCTAATATCCGGTTTTTTTTGTAAGAGTCCAGCGTTTACGGGGCTAATTTCTTTTCAGACAGGATAACCGGGCGGTTACGCCCTTGATCTTTATCGCAGTTTGAGTTTATTGTATTATATATTCGCAGCGGATCAACCTTTCCGACCCCGGCTTGCTTTTGGTTTGTGGTTGATAAATCATAAACCACATTAAACACACTAAAAGAAGAATTAATCCTTCACACGATTACGGTGAAAAGGTAAGATTCACTGTTGAGGTAATCCGAAATCCCGAGCATCGGGGTTGAGGTAATCCGAAATCCCTAACTCGCTTCGGGGATGCGAAGCTATTATAAATTTAAACCAGTTTCGGCCAAAGGCCGTATCCTGAGCTTGTTACTTGTTACTTGTTACTTATTTCTTGTTACTTTTCTTCGCTTCATGTATTTCAGACAGGATAAAAGTATCTTTATAGTAGTTTTCGTAAGAGTTCAGCGTTCTGGGTGCTAAAATCAAGCTGAAATCGTTAAAATAATATCGATTTTTCTTTTTTCTGCTGGTATAATTCGGCTTTTGCGGACTTTATCCCTTTACCGGGACAATTTGGGCCGCAGCAAGGGTGATTTGCACCTAAAATGATAAAATTGCTGAATTATTGTATTATATAAGGACTAAATTACGATGAAAGTGCCTTTACTAGACCTTACTGCTCAATATGAGCAGCTCAAAGACCAGATCGAACCGGCGGTACTGAAACAAATGGCGGCTCAGGCTTTTGTCCTGGGGCCGACCGTAGAAAATTTCGAGAATAATATCGCCCGCTATTGCCAGGTTAAACATGCCATCGGCATGAGCAGTGGAACTGATGCCCTGCTCTGCGCTTTAATGGCCTTTGATATCGGGCCGGGCGATGAAGTTATCGTTCCGACCTTTACCTTCTTTGCCACCGCCGGGGTAGTTGCCCGGCTGGGAGCGACGCCGGTATTTGCCGATATCGACCCGCTCACCTATAACATTTCGCCTGATTCGCTCGCCGATAAGATCACCGATAATACCAGAGCGATCATTCCCGTCCACCTTTACGGCCAGATGGCACCTATGACAGAAATAATGGACATAGCCCGCAAATATGAGCTCAAGGTCATCGAAGATGCCTGCCAGAGTATCGGGGCCCGCCAGTTTGGCCAGTGTACCGGCGAATTTGGCGATTGTTCGGCCCTGAGCTTTTATCCCAGTAAAAATCTCTCGGGCTTTGGTGATGGCGGTATGCTGCTGTGCCAGGATGATGAGCTGGCCAGAAAGTTCCGCTATCTGCGTATGCACGGTGAAGATAAGCGCTATTATCACAGTATGGTCGGCGGTAATTTCCGGCTCGATGCCCTGCAGGCCGTTGTACTCGATATCAAGCTGAAATATCTCGATAGCTGGGCGGCTGGCCGGCAGAAAAACGCCGCTCTCTACGATGAACTGCTCGCCGGGGTAACTCAGGTCAGGACCCCGTTTATCGCCCGGGATAATGTCAGCGTTTATAATCAATATGTGATCCGGGCCGAAAGACGCGATGAGCTCAAAGAGTTCCTCACCGCCCAGCAGATCGGTAATAATATCTATTATCCCGTGCCGCTGCATTTACAGGAATGTTTCAGCACGCTGGGCGGTAAGTCCGGCGATTGCCCCGTAGCCGAGCAGGCCTGTAAAGAAGTGCTCGCCCTGCCGGTTTACCCGGAACTCAGCCCGGAACAGATCCGCTTTGTCGCCGATCAGATAAAGGAATTTTATAAGAAATAAGGTAAGCGTTCACGGAAGAAGTAACAGGTAACAGGTAAAAAAGTAAAAAGTCAGGGTATCTCGCTCCACTCGATGCTATCTGATTGTATCAAGCAGGCTTCGCAAATGTATTGACTGAATAAACCATTCACTCTTTACTGTCGCAAAGCTTTAAACCAGACATCGGCCTCAAGGCCGATACCGGAGCTTATCAACTTATATCTTATATCTTATTACTTATATCTTATTACTTCCCAATTACAACAGGACCATCAGATCATGGAAAACATGCGTACAGAAAAAGATGCTCTCGGCGAGGTGCAGGTGCCCGCCGATAAATACTATGGGGCCCAGACCCAGCGGGCGGTTGATAATTTCCGGATCGGAACGGAATATTTCCCCTGGGAATTCATTCAGAGCCATGCCCTGGTGAAAAAGGCAGCCGCTCTCACTAACTGCTCGCTGGGACTGCTCTCACCTGAAATAACCCAGGCTATAGTTGAAGCCGCCGATGAAGTTATCAGCGGTGAGCTCAGTAGCGAATTTCCGCTGGTCATCTGGCAATCGGGCAGCGGCACGCAGTTCAATATGAATGTTAATGAGGTTATCGCTAATCGGGCCAGCGAACTGCTCGGCGGCGAAAAGGGCAAAAAGTCGCCTGTTCATCCCAACGATCATGTTAATATGGCTCAGTCAACTAATGACACTATCCCGGCCAGTATGCACATTACCGCTGCGGTCCTGACCTGTAATAAACTCCTGCCGGAACTCGAGGCTATGCGGGCCCGGTTCGGCGAGCTCAGCGAAAGATATGCCGAGCTGCTCAAAAGCGGCCGCACCCATCTTATGGATGCCACTCCGCTGACTCTGGGTCAGGAATTCTCCGGCTATGAATATCAGCTTACCGCCGCTATCGAAACGATCAATACCGCCACGAATCATCTCTTTGAGCTGGCGATCGGCGGTACGGCTGTCGGTACCGGGCTTAACAGTCATCCCGACTATAGCGTCAGAGTTGTTGAGCAGATCTGCGAGCTGACCGATATGCCCTTCAAACCGGCCCGCAATCTCTTTGCCGCTCTGGCTGCGCATGATGCTATTGTCGAACTCTCCGGGGCACTCAAGACCCTGGCAACGGCATTAATGAAGATCGCTAATGATATCCGCTGGATGGGCTCGGGCCCCCGCTGCGGGCTGGGCGAACTCATTCTGCCCGGTAATGAGCCCGGAAGCAGTATTATGCCCGGTAAGATCAATCCGACCCAATGCGAAATGATAACTCAGATCGCCTGCCAGGTTATCGGTAATGATACCACGATCACGCTGGCCAATTCGCAGGGTAACTTCGAGCTTAATGTATTTAAGCCGCTCCTGGCCTATAATATCATTCAATCGATAAATATACTCGCCGATGGTGTCTCTTCTTTCAATGAGAACTGTCTCGATGGACTCCAAGCCGATGAAGAGCGGATCACCGAACATCTCAATAATTCGCTCATGCTCGTTACCGCACTCAATCGGCATATCGGCTATGATAAAGCCGCCCAGATAGCCCTGAAAGCCTGGCGTGAGAAAAAGACTCTCAAACAGGCGGCACTCGAACTCGAACTGCTAACCGCCGAACAATATGATAACTGGGTCAGACCCCAGGACATGACCCAACCCGCCCTCTAGTCCTTACGGTCCTTACGCCGGACGGGCGAAACAAGGTAGCTCAAGCATCCCTGCTTGAGATTCAATGCTATTGTCAGCTAAAGCCAGACACGGTCCTTACGGTCCTTACGCCGGACGGGCGAAACTTGCCGTGGCATCTGGGGAGATAGTCTCGCGAGCGCAGCGAGCCTTAAGAGTCCCGGGCTTCAGCCGGTTCTCTAAGCATGAGCGCAGCGAATACCTTAGAAGTAATAAGAAATAAGAAATAAGAAATAAGCTCTCGTTTCTCGCTTCGCTCGAGACCTTTTAAATTTTGCTTCGCTACTTACAGGCTTT
>JAFGDI010000225.1 GCA_016932145.1 Sedimentisphaerales bacterium | reverse complement strand
TATATTGCTGTTACAAAAGTCTTATCTTCTGGCTGGTAATTTAAATTTTTCTTTTTAAACCAATTGTTTTTGTCAAATAAACCATTTTTTCTTAATTTTTTGGGCAATTTTATCCTACAATGAGAATTATGTAATATAAGAATCCTGCTTTTAAAGTCGATATAGCAGGTATGTGGTATCTGTTTTGGCAGTTATCAGAATATTATAGCAAAGATAGAGAAAAGATTACAAACCAGCCTTGTTGACAGTATTTTATATTGTCACGCCGGCGAAATCATCAGCCAGGAGATCAAATAATGCCGACACGCAATAAGTCACGATTGTTCCTTATTATTATTTTGTGTGCCTTTATGCTTGCAGGTAATGCTTATAGTGTTACCAGAGAGTCACTGATGAGTTGGGGTGATGAAACCCTTGACATGCTCAAGAGTCGTTATCGTTTGTCTAGTGGACTTTATGCCGGGGCTCCTGGCCAGACAAGTGCTACTTATGCCTGGGGACATGGTATTTTGCTCAGTGCTGTAGTAGGTGCTGCCCGGGTAGATAATAGCTATCTGGCAGAAGCAGAGAATCTGGCTGATCTGATCCATAGCAATTTCTGGTGTTCCTCTGGTGGTGGATATAATGCCTCTCGGGGTGGCTGTGGCGACCGCTATTCAGATGATTCAGCCTGGATAGTATTGGCTATGCTTGAGCTTTATGAGATAAATGGCAATGTGAAGTATCTGAACAACGCTATAAATTGTACGAATTATATTATGACTTGTGAAAATGACCTGGCAACTGCTCCGGGTGGTGGTATAAGGTGGCACGAATCTAATACCTGTGGAACCAGAATGTGTTCTACCGCTCCGGTTATATTGTGCAATATCATGTTGTATCAGGCTACAGGTCAGAGTGTATATCTGGATAATACTCTGCGTTTATATAACTGGTGTAATGCCTATGGCATGCGTGATTCGCTGGGTATATATTATGAAGGTACTAAAGACGGTTGTAGTATTATTGATTATGTACAGCTTGGTTATGATACTGCCCCTATCTTGCAGGCGGTTATTCGCTTATATCAGGCTACTGGTGATGAGCAATATCTTACCGAGGCCCAGCGTGTAGCCCATGCTATGGTAAGCCGTTTTGTAAAAGCCGATACGCACTATCTCAAGGCCAACGGCAAATGGTGTGGTCATAACATGACTGATGCCCTGGTAGATCTGTATGAAGTTGATGGCGATCAATATTGGCTTGATGTTGCCGCCGGCTATCTGGAGTATTTGCGAAATAACTGTTTATTTGATGGTTTGTATAGCGAATATTGGGATGATACAACTGCTCCAGGCTCAACTGATATTATTGATCATGCAGCAGTAGCTCGTTCTTTTTGGACTCTGGCCCGTACCAACGGAGGCATTGCTCCGAACTATCCGGTTATATTATTCGAAAATTGCAGCTATGGCGGTTTGTCACTTGGGCTGTGGCATGGTGATTATGACCTGGCGGAATTGACAAGCAGAGGCATAAAAAATGACAGCGTGTCTGCCATAAAAATAAATGGCGGCTATTCCGTTACCCTTTATGATAATTCAGGTTATACCGGTACAAGTCAGACCAGAACAAGCAGTATCAGTTGTCTTGACTCCAGCGTAAACGATAAACTTTCATCGGTTAAGATAGGTCATAGCTGCCCGCCGGCTGATATGATCGCTTTTGTAAGTATAAATGGTGTCTGGCAGGAGCAGAGTGATATAGATGTTGTTGTTGGTGATGCTTTGGCCTTATGCCCATTGCCCGATACTGGTACATGGCTCTGGACCGGCCCCAATGGTTTCGGTTCGACCGACCAGCAGATAGAATTTGATGCTGTTTCAACTGCGATGGCTGGTAATTACATAGCTCGGAACACTAACACTTGCGGTACGGTCAGTGAGATAACCTTTAGTGTTACAGTGTCCAATCCTGTTTCAATGCCGATTATTCGTTCTAATCTTGCCTTAAATAAGTTGGCTACTGCTGATGCTTATATTTCCAGCGAACCCCCGCAAATGGCGGTTGATGGTACAGTAAGCGGTAATAGTAAGTGGTGCATAGCGACATCTGGTTCGCATTGGCTTAGGGTCGATCTGGGCGACTATTATTGGGTAGATACTTTTGTTGTCAGGCATTCTGGTGCCGGCGGTGAGAGTACCAGTTGGAATACAAAGAATTATAGTATTCAGGTGAGTGATAACGGTATAAGCAACTGGCGAAATGTGGTTGTTGTTCAAAATAATATACACAGTGTAACCCGCAGCGTATCAGCTCCTGTATATGCCCGCTATGTCAGGCTTTATGTTACCACTCCGACCCAGAACACAAATACTGCTGTTCGGATTTATGAGTTTGAGGTTTATGGCTCTTATGATAGCCATTGTTACGCCGGAGATGTTGCCGGTAGCGGCACTTTACCTGATTGCCGGGTTGACCTGAGAGACTTCCAGGTTATAGCTAACGATTGGCTCACTTGTAATAATCCACAGGACAGTGCCAGTGCTGGTTACTGGTCTGAGCATGGCATATCGCCGATCCCTTCGGATTGTGCTGCTGTTAATGCTCTTGATCTGGCTATGGCTGGTGACCTCAATGGCGACTGTTATGTTAATATGGCTGACCTTACTATTATAGCAGGTAACTGGCTTTTTGGCATTGAACAGCAGTGGGACACTCTTTATGGCCATTGGACGCTGGACGATGCCAGTGGCACAGTGGCAACCGACTCTTCTGTTTATGCCAATAATGGTACCGTATTTGGTGATCCGGCTCGCTCTTTGGGCCGGGTTGGCAATTGCTTTACTTTTGATGGCATTGATGACTATGTCGTTATTCCTGATTGCCGGGGCATTGCCGGTTCTAATCCGCGTACTGTATCGGCATTTATCAAGGCTGATGTTGATATAGATAATTCAGAGAGAAATCTGCACTGTATAGTTAGTTGGGGCAGGAGTCTCAATAGTGGTTATGCCAAATGGTTTGTCAGTCTGGATGATGTAACCGGTAAACTGGCTTTGGGTATATATGGTGCCAGATTACTTGGTGGCGTGAGCCTGGAAGATGGTACATGGCATCACATCGCTGTGGTTTTGCCAGACGGAGCTGATAATATTAACCAGGTAAAAATGTATGTTGATGGTATTGAAGTTGAAACCAATGCAATCGGGTTAGATGCCAGACTAAGCACGCAGCTTTCCGAAGTCTATATTGGCTTAGTTAATTCTACTCCGGAACCAGGAGCTTTCGCTCCTGCGCAATTCTTCAAAGGCAGTATCGACGAAGTTATGATCTATAGCAGGGCACTAACTGCCCAGGAGATATACGAACTGGCAAATTGAAACAGGCAACAGGTGACGACCATTGATAGTGAGAATTATCGTAACCGTTCATACGGTTACAGTAATAAGAAATATGACACGCAGTGATGCGTAGCATAAATAAGTTGAGGTAATCCGAAATCCCGAGTATCGGGGTTGAGGTTTCGCCTTGGGCGAGACTGTTTTAAGCAGGCTTTGCCTGCAATATAAATCAGACAGCTTCGAGCGGAGCGAGAATCATGAGCTTGTTTCTTGTTACT
>JAFGDI010000224.1 GCA_016932145.1 Sedimentisphaerales bacterium | reverse complement strand
CTGAAGCATTTAAGACAGAGTGGGCTGGCAAGGTTCAAGAACTGCCACAGGGCAGCAGTATCTTTGAAAATGAAGTATTATGCCTTAATAGTGGCATAATTGAGCTAGAAACAGAAAATGAAGTTAATATTATTATCGAAGGACCATCAGAGTTTCAGTTCAAAAATAACAGGGAAATTAATCTTAATTACGGCCATCTCTATTCAAAAGTGAAGGCAAAAGGCTCTGGCTTTATGGTTAGAACAGCCGATGCCCTGATAGTTGACCTGGGAACTGAATTTAGTGTAAAAGTGGGCAAAAACTCTGGTAGTACCGAAATACAGATGTACAAAGGCTTGGCCGCTATCTCCGGGACCAGCTCCGAGAATAAACCAGAAATAATCACATCTGGCCATGCCAGATCAGTGACATCTCAGGGAGAATTGAAAACAATACCGTTCAGTAAAGCCGGTGTATTAAACAGAACGATCTCAGCTTACGAGAAAAAAATATCTGAGCTTAACGCCCTGCTATATCATACCTATAATAATAAGAACTCCTGGGTAAATAACTATATAGGAAGACAGCCTATCGGCTCTGATGTCAGTTATAGCAACACCCTGATAACAGAGCCGCTTTCTGGTAAGAGTATAATTGATTATACTGCCTTATATTTCATTGAGGAAAATGGTAATAGTTATGTAAGTTATAATACTTTTCCTGTCTTTGAAAGCGGGAGTTTCACTGTCGCAATATGGTTCAAGGCAAACCAGAAAGTACATGGAAATACAAAGCAATTTCTGGCATCAAGATATGACCAACAAACAAACACCGGCTGGCGTATTGGCCTGCTTGACAACCGTCCTTTCATGAGAATTTCAGACTATACCGGCGGCCAGAAATTCCAATACTGGCAAAGCCACCCTGAGCAAATAGATGAACAATGGCACTCTCTAGTCATGGTAATAGACAGGGAAAAACACAAATTTAATTGTTATCTGGATGGCAAACCTGATAAATGGCAACTAGCTAACGCAAATCAGCTTAGTAACCAGGACAGTGAATACAATCGAGAAAAGATTGACGATTCATTGCCAGATAGTGCCAAACTGGTTACTCCTGAGCCACTATACCTGGGTATTCGATCGAATATGATGTGCCAGTTTGAGGGCTGGATCTATGATATTGCTATTTGGGACAAAGCCCTTACAAGTGCTGACATAGAAGAAATATACACTAAATTCCCTTAATAATATCATCTTAAGGCCAAATAACATTATATTGTTTTTGATTAGCTAAAATGCTATAATATATTAAGATGAGCAGCAACAGGAATAAAATTTTAATAATTATGCTCTTTAGCATAAGCCTCTTATGCCAGTTATTTACTGTGGTATGTTTTAACGGTAATAGCTGTCACGATGATATTTGGTTAGGTTCCTCCTGCTGCACCAAGGTATGCCATGCCGATACAGTTATAGATGTTCACCGGACAGAGCCCGAACTGTGTAATAAGCACAATCACTGTCAGGATGACCATAGCATACCGGACATAGTACCTGCAACAGATATCTCGCTAAAAAACCTGCTGGCAAAGATTTCAGCTCTGGCCCCGGCTAGTTTTGCATTACCTGAAAATAACCAGCAGGTTTATAAGTATATTAAATTTGGCAATATATACAATTCCTTCCATTTGCCCCTGCGCAGTATCATACTGCTGTCTTGATCTTCACTTTATCACTGGTGAAATAAGCGTATAGTTTCTGTAATTATCAGAAACAGGTAGGTTACCACTCCATTTAAAGGTGGTTGATATTTACCTGAGTCAGGCTTATTCCCCACAATTGGTCATTCCACACTAATATTTGTCACCCAGAGGAAATATAATATGAGACATATAGTGCCATATTGCGTACTAATGACTGTACTGACAGTAGGTGGTTGTCAGGTAAAAGCTATCGGCGAACAGGCAAAGAGTGAACAAACTGAGCCTGCGATTACAAGAACTGCAAGAGCAACTACAAGTGATAATGAAGACAGGAGTTATGACAATGTAACAACTACCTGCCAGAACATTAAGCTAGATCAAGCTATCAGGCTGGGGCTTAATGCTGACCCGCGGCTGAAGGCTTTTGACTGGCATCTGGCTTCAGCAATAAGCCGGGAAGAACAGGCAGGCCTTTCACCAGAGCTGGAGCTGGAGTTTGAGGTTGAGAATTTTGCCGGTTCTGGCGAGAGTCATGGTTTTTATGCCGCCGAAGGCAGTCTTGTAATAACCAAAACCCTGGAAACTGGGAAAAAGGCCGATAAGCGAACGACTCTGGCCAGAATAGAAAAAGAGCTGGCACAAACTGATCGCCTGCTGGCGGCACAGGACAAAGCAAGTCAGATGGCAAATGCCTTTATAGATATTGCTATAGCCCAGCTAAATAGCGAACTGGCCAGTGAAAATCTGTCTCTGGCAATGCAAATAGCAGACAACACAGATAAGCTGCATAAAAGTGGTCTGGTAATTCAAAATGATGTACTGCGAAGCCAGATAGAGCTAAATCAGGCCCGCAAATCACACCTGCTGGAGCAGGGAAGATTAAAGAGCAGTAAGGATCATTTTCAGGCTTTATGCTCAGGGTACTGGCTG
Source organism: Sedimentisphaerales bacterium (assembly GCA_016932145.1). Lineage (GTDB taxonomy): Bacteria > Planctomycetota > Phycisphaerae > Sedimentisphaerales > SM23-30 > JAFGDI01. The sequence goes on along the minus strand of JAFGDI010000224.1, from coordinate 5,744 downwards.
GACGAAATAACAGTTGATGGTCAGACAGACATAATAGCCCCCCTGCCCGACTGGCCAGAAATAGAAAGCAGAGCTTTGGCCTCTGGACGCTATAAGTATATTATAGATCAGACAAGAAAAGAAATGGCAACCGCAGAGCTGGAAAAGGCTCAATCTAACAGCGATATAACAATAGGGGCCGGCGTACAGTTTTTCAATGAAAACGATGACAAAGCTGCCATCGTGAGTGTTTCTGTCCCTCTGGCAAGCAAAAGCAATCGCAAGGCTATAATAAAACAAAGTCTGAATAATATGGCCATAGCCCGAGAAGAGGAAAAAGCTGCTAAATTAGATTTTCGTAATGAACTTAAGCAGGCATACAATGAGCTTGCTATAAGCCGGGAACAGGTGCTTATATTACAGGAACAGATAATACCTTCTGTAGAAAAAATATTCGATAATGTCAGCAAACTACACCTCAGCGGCAAGATAGACATGCTGGCCCTGCTGGAAGCTAAAAGATCAATGTTTGAAGCCAAAGCAGACTATATCGAATGTCTGGAACAGTATCATAAGGCCCGAATAACCATAATGCAAATGACAGGCGAGATATTAGTTGAACATAACAGCTCAGAAGAAATCGAGGATAATAATGCGAAATAAAAAAAGTATAATTACCATAACAATAGTTACATTTTCCCTGGCGGTACTGTCTCTGATATTGACAAGCACCAGCCATGCACATAAAGAGACAGATCTGACAGGTGTAAAAGCCTGCACCGACCATGACCATGACCATGACCACGAGCTTGAGCTTAATCCCGCCAGCAATACAGATAGTAGTAAAAGCGATGACGATCATGATGAAAGTCATGGCGAGGAATTAGTCATACTGACAGATCAGGAGAAAGCGAATATAGGGCTGAAAACAGCTATTGCCGGAGCCGATACAATACATACTACAGTTAAGGCTTATGGTGAACTGAAATTGAATCGAGACAAAGTGGTGTATATAAGCACCCCTATCGCCGGGATAGTGAGCAGGATAAATGCAAATCTGGGAGACGAGATAACTGTCAATAGCCCTCTGGCTACTTTGGAGAGCAGGGAACTGGCTGAACTGCGTGCTGAATATCTCGCAGCAAGTACAACTGCGCAAATAGCCGAAAAGACTTTCACCCGGGAAAATGAGCTATGGCAAAACCAGCTTAATTCTCAGACTGACATATTTGCCAGTGAAGAAGAACTGGCTCATGCCAGAATTTATGAGCAATTGACTGCCCAGAAATTACTGGCCGTAGGATACTCTATGACAGAGCTTGACAAGCTCAAGCAAAACAATATGTTTTTAGCAGACTACGAGCTTAAAAGCCCAATCAATGGCACGCTGCTAGAGAAGAACTGCAATATTGGTGAGTTGATAAGCGAGGGAAACAGCCCGTCATTTGTAATTGCTGACCTTAAAACCCTCTGGGCCGATGTTTACCTGCCAGCCGGCCTGTCAGGTAAGATCGATATCGACCAGGAAATCACAATTAGTCCGGAAGCCCAAGAGCAAAGTATCAGGGCTAAGATATTTTATATATCACCTGTAGTTAATAATGAAACCCAGACAATATTTGCTCGTACTCTGGTAAATAATGAAGCAGGTAAATATCGGGCCAATGACTTTATTACTGCTGAAATTGTAGTTGATGAGCAACGAAAACCAGTTGTTATAGCAAAAGACGCGGTACAAACCATGGCCGATGGCAAATATGTATTTGTATTGAGACATGATGGTTTTGAAATGATACAGGTTACTGTGGGTCTGAGCGGTGCAGATACCGTTGAGATCACCAGTGGTTTAAGTGTCGGTGACGAATATGTAACTCAGGGAGCTTTTGCCCTTAAATCCAGGATATTGACAGCCACACTTGATAGTCATGCCGGTCATGGCCATTAAAGGAGAATCAAATATGAATATGCACTTAAAGATAATAAAAGCAGCATTAAGCTACCGGCAGATAGTATTATCAGCAATAGTATTTCTATTTATCGGCGGTATATATCATTATAACAAACTGCCGGTTGAGGCGTTCCCGGATATATCACCGATAATGGTTCCGGTTTTTGCCGAGGCTCATGGCCTGGCCCCAGAAGAAGTTGAAAGACTGATAACCAGGCAGATCGAGTTATATATGAACGGATTACCCGGTGTAACTCAGGTTAAATCAACCTCGGCCTTTGGCCTGGCAGCAGTATATGTCTATTTCACCGACGATACTGATATATATTTTGCCCGTCAGATGGTTTCGCAGGCACTTGACCGGGCGAGGGACCAGCTTCCTGAGACAGATGAAGCACCCCAAATGGGACCTGTCTCAACCGGTCTGGGGCAGGTCTATATTTACTACTTAACAGCGAATGATGAAACCGTGCCTGATGGCCTCGATAAAGGCACATATCTGCGGGATGTAAATGACCTGATCGTTAAAAAGCAATTACAGACAGTAACCGGCGTGACTGACATTTTGTCAATTGGCGGTCATGTAATGCAATACCAGATCAATGTCAACCCAGACCGGCTGCAAAAACATAATATCTCACTGGAAGATCTAATAACGGCCGTAAGAGCAAATAACGGCAACGCCGGCGGTCAGTTCATAGTGTCAGGCAGTGAAGAATATCTGGTTACAGGTCTGGGGCTGATTCAGGACCTGGATGATATTTCCTCTATAAGCGTCAAGAACAGAGGCAGTCAGGCCGTAACCATAGGTGACCTTGCTGAAGTAAAAATTGGCCATGAAATAAGGAGAGGGGTAGCAACATTAAATGGCAAAGGAGAGGTTGTCTCTGGTATAGTAATGAAGCTCTTTGGCTCAGACACTTCAGATGTCATATCGGCTCTGAATGAGAAACTGCCACAGATAGCTGCAACACTACCTGATGGTGTTGACTTGATACCATATTATCATCAGGCGGACCTGGTAACAGCGACAACCGATACTGTAAAAAATGCCCTGATCCATGGCGCGATATTGGTAGTGATAGTACTAACACTATTTCTGGGCAATTTTCGCTCGGCCTTTATTGTTTCACTCACATTGCCATTATGTGCCCTTATAGCGATAATAGCGATGCGGTTAACCGGTATTTCTGCTAATCTCATGTCACTGGGCGGCATTGCTATAAGCATCGGCATGTTGGGTGATGGTGCAATAGTAATGATCGAAAACATATACCGTCATCTAAGTGAAAGACCAGGGCAGAATCTCAGGCAGCGGCTGGAAACCATATATCAGTCAGCAAGTGAGGTTGCCGGGCCTATAATATTTTCTCTGATCATAATAATAGCGGTATTTATCCCGATCTTCTCTCTGGAAAATGTCGAAGGTAAAATGTTCAGGCCCATGGCTGCGACCTTAAGCTATGCTCTGCTGGGCTCATTGCTGATAACGGTAATATTCACTCCGGTTATTTGTTCTTATCTGCTCAATAATGTAAGAGAAAGCAGGTTCAGCCCGGTATTGTGGCTACAAAGGAAATATAAGCCAGTGTTAAAGCTGGTTGTGCAATGGCCAAAGACTCTGTCAGTCATAATGCTCATTGCACTGTCTGGCAGTTTATTGCTGATACCCAAATTGGGCAGTGAATTTATGCCCACACTGGAAGAAGGAGAAATACTCATAGGTGTAACTATGGCACCCTCAACTTCACTGGAGAAAGCTGTTGAAATAGTTGACAATCTGGAAAAGAAGATTATCAGTCACGCTGAAGTTAAAGAGGTATTATCTCGCATAGGCCGACCAGAAGCCGGCAGTCATCCGCACCCGGTAAACTATGCCGAAGTACACATAAAGCTGAAAAATTCACTGGATAATATTAACCGCTCGGAAAAAGCCAGACTTATAACTGAACTGGAAACTGAACTGGGCAAATACCCGGGCATATTACTGAATTTCACCCAACCTATACAAAATGCCTTTGATGAACTGCTATCGGGCATTAAATCGCAAATTGCGATCAAGATATTCGGACCTGATATAAATATACTCAAAGAAAAGGCAGAGCAGATCAGCTATGTAATAGATTCAATACCTGGCCTGGCAGATCTGGCAACAGAGCAGAGTTTTGGCCAGCCGCAATTGCAGGTAATTGCAGACCGAGAGAAGTGCAGGCAACTTGGTGTTAATGTTGCAGAGATAATGGAATTGGTAGAGCTGGCCGCCGGAGGTGAGGTTATTGACCGCATATATCTCAATAATAACCACTACGGCATCAATCTCCGTTATGAGCAAGAATATCGAGATAGCCCGGAAAAGTTGGCCGAATTGCTGGTACATAACAGCTACGGGCGAATTGTCCGCCTTGACCAGGTAGCTACAATAGAACCATACACCGGGCCGGTCCAGGTTAATCGCGAGAACGGCGAAAGAAGATGGATAGTACAGGCAAATGTCCGCGACCGCGACCTGGGTAGTGTAATTTCTGATATCAAAGATATAATCGACAGAGAGATCAGCTTACCGGCTGGTTACTATATTGAATATGGCGGCCAGTTCGCTAACCAGATAAGGGCTATGACCAGATTATCTATTATTCTCCCGGTCGTACTGCTGTTGATATATTTCCTGCTTTATCTCTCACTGGATTCGGCCAGACAGGCTTTATTGATATTCCTGAATATACCTCTGGCTCTGATCGGTGGAATTTTTGGACTTTATTTTACAGGTGAGTATCTTTCTGTCCCGGCGGCAATCGGCTTTATCGCCCTGTTTGGCATTGCGGTACAGGATGGTCTGGTACTGGTAAATTCGATTAATCTGTCCAGTGCCAGTGAGCCAGATACAGACAAAGCCATTATTCACGGTACCTTATTGCGTTTGCGTCCTGTTCTTATGACCACCCTGACAACTATTCTGGGACTGATACCCCTGCTCATTTCAGATGGAGCAGGAGCAGAGATACAAAGGCCCCTTGCCATAGTAGTCATAACGGGCCTGTTCTCGTCAACAGCACTAACTTTACTGGTAATTCCATCGTTATATAAATGGTTCAAACCATCAACATTAACAGACTAATAAAACATTACAGAAGAGGATAAAAAAATGAAAAAATCTATTACCATACTCCTGGCATTTCTGGCTTTAGTTATTTCTAATGGCTGCAACACTCAACAGGGGTTAACCAACGCCAGTAACAATAACATTTCAGTAGAATATTGCCCCAAAGCCCAGATAATCGATCCCCAATTACAAATTACGGATAACACTGCCTGGCTCACCGGCACTGTTGCTCAGCGATCAGATTCAGCCGGGCCGCTTTTGGCCCACATTGACATAAAGGCTTATTCCAGCAATAGTAAGGAACTATTTTCCGACAACTCTGACTGTTTTATCATTCCCAAGAAGACTATTGGCCGAATTAACGATAGAGTAACCTTTAAAACCCAGCTCAGCCATATTCCCACAACCAATGACAAGATAATTCTGACCATACACGATAGCTGCCAGATAAGCGGCTGTCCTATGACAAAATAAAACCTTACTAACCACAATTTACCAGAATAACATAATTATGCCCAGGTGCAAGCTCAATTGAGAAGCCCTGGGCATGTTTATTATCTGCGAATATCACAAATACAGAGCTACAATTTTGTCATTTTCGTATTAGAATAAAACAAAAATAAGAGATATGTAAAAAGCAAACTAATAATCTTGACAGTGGGATTATTTTTCAGATAATGAACTTTTTATGCCAGATAGTTAAGAGCAAATAATCGT
>JAFGDI010000223.1 GCA_016932145.1 Sedimentisphaerales bacterium | reverse complement strand
TATCTTAAGTTTGCTGACCGTGCTATTTGCATAGGCAAGGCCAGTCCCGCAGAAAGTTATTTAAATATCCCCAGTATTATTTCAGCAGCAGAAATAGCCAATGTTGAAGCTATTCACCCGGGCTATGGTTTTTTAGCGGAAAATGCTCATTTTGCTGATGTCTGCCGGGATTGTAAAATTAAATTTATAGGCCCATCACCAGAATCGATGCGTTTACTGGGTGATAAAGTAGCTGCGCGTAATCTGGCGATAAGATCTAAAGTTCCGGTTGTTCCGGGTTCAGAAGGAGCCCTGACATCCGAAGAAGATGCCGTAAAGCTGGCAGAAAAGATCGGCTACCCGGTAATGGTAAAGGCCTCTGCCGGTGGTGGTGGTCGTGGTATGCGAGTATGCCACAGTGAAATGAATTTGCGTACCGCTTATCATTCAGCTCGCAGTGAAGCTCAGGGCGCATTTGGCAATCCAGATGTCTTTCTTGAAAAGTTTATAGAAAATCCCCGACATGTTGAAGTACAGGTGCTTGCAGATGAGCATGGTAATTATCTGCATTTATGGGAACGCGATTGCTCGCTTCAGCGTCGTCATCAGAAGTTGATCGAAGAATCGCCCAGTCCCAATCTTAATCAGGACCAGCGTGAAGAGTTATGCAAAGCTGCACTCAGAGTAGTGAAAGCTGCGGAATATTATAATGCCGGTACGGTAGAGTTCCTGATGGACAAGCAGGGTAATTTCTATTTTGGTGAAGTTAATACTCGCATCCAGGTTGAGCATCCGGTAACAGAGATGGTTACTGGTGTAGATCTGGTTCGTTGGCAGTTACGGATCGCTTCTGGTGAAAAACTTGACCTTAAGCAGAAGGAAATTGTTCAGACTGGCCATGCTATTGAATGCCGTATAAATGCGGAAGATCCGTATGAGAATTTCCGGCCATCTCCGGGGCCGCTCAATGAATATATAGCGCCAGGTGGTTTTGGTGTGCGTATAGACTCGCATTGTTATGCCGGTTTCCGCATATCACCCAACTATGACTCAATGATCGCTAAACTGATCGTTCATGGTTCTGATCGTACAGATGCCATTCGCCGGGCCCGCCGTGCGTTAGATGAATATCGTATCGGCCCGATAAAGAGTACTATACCGATTTGTCATGAAATATTATCGCACCCTGATTTTGCCGAAGGCAAGTGTGACACTGGATTTATAGGTCGCACCTGGGGCGTAAAATAGTATATTGTAATTGAAGAATTTTTATCAGGCTGGTTTAAAACCAGATAAATAACAGATTTATTAGGAGAGATTTTAGAAATGGCTCAACTTAAAGGTAATGCTATTGTCGGTCAGTCAGGTGGCCCAACCTGCGTGATCAATCAGTCGCTTGTCGGCGTAATAGAAGAAGTATTTGAACATGATTGTATCGAAAAGCTGTACGGCTCTCGTCATGGCAGTCGTGGTATTCTTAATGAAGACTTTCTGGACCTTAAGGCAATAGCAGCCAAAGGTGCTTGCTGTGGCAAGAAGTATAATAGTGAGTTCCTTAACCGCGTAGCTTACACACCTTCAGCTGCTTTGGGTTCAACTAGAGATAAACCCGATGCTGCTTACTGTGAAAAAGTCTTTGAAGTATTCAAGAAGCACAATATCCGTTACTTCTTCTATGCTGGTGGCAATGATTCATCAGATACCGCTCGTATTATTCGTGATATGGGCGTTAAGAGCGGCTATGAGCTCAAGGTATTCCATATTCCTAAGACCATTGATAACGACCTTTGCGGTATTGACCATTGTCCGGGTTTTGGTTCAGCTGCTAAGTTTGTAGCTCAGGCCTTTATGGGCGACAATCAGGATAACCGTTCACTGCCAGGTATTAAGATAGATGTTATCATGGGTCGTCATGCCGGATTCCTTACTGCTGCGTCAGTATTAGCTCGTCAGAATGAAACCGATGGACCACATTTGGTTTATGTGCCAGAACGCAATGTTTCTATGCAGCAGTTCATTGATGATGTCAAGGCAGCTAAGGCCAAGTATGGCCGTTGTCTGGTTGCAGTATCAGAAGGTATCAATAATGAAAATGGTGAGCCATGGGCCAAGGTAATGGCCAAGAATGTTGAAAAAGATGCACATGGTAATATCCAGCTTTCTGGAACCGGCGCATTGGGTGACTTCCTGGTATCTAAGCTCAAGGAAGCAATGCCTGGCGAGCGTCTGCGTGCCGATACTTTTGGCTACCTGCAGAGAAGTTTTGCCGGCATAGTATCAGAGTCAGATGCTACCGAAGCTCGTGAAGCTGGCCGTCTGGCAGTTCGCTATGCCTGCACAACCAATGATATGAGTGGTTCTGTTAGCTTTAAGCGAGTCAGCAGCAGCCCGTACAAGCTCGAATACTATCGTAATGAGCTGGAAAATGTTGCGGCTAAGACCCGTCATCTGGACGATGCTTTCATTAACGCTGAAGGCAACAATATTACCCAGGCTTTTGTTGACTATCTGAAGCCATTAGTCGGTGATGTTCCACAGATGGGCTATCTGTACTAAGAACAAGCATTTTGCTGTTTATGCAGCAATAATGCCGGTCCGTTAAAACATTAAAACCCTGCAAGATCGACACAGGTCACTTGCAGGGTTTATTTTTTACAATTCTTTCAGAGATAGCTATTTAAGATAGAACAGAGGATCATCTGGTAAATTCCAGTTTTAATTCTCTGGGCGATGAAGTATTATCGAATTTGACCCAAAGAAGCTCATCGCTGGCCAAGTAGCTATATTTTGTGATCTCCTGGCCATCGAGAGTTATTTTTCCTGGTTTAATACCTGGAACATGCATTAATACTATTGCCGGAGTATTAGCTATGCCCTCAACTGTATATGAAATATAGCTAGTACTATTGTTTTTGGGCAAAGTCTTGCAGGCTGAGGCAAGTACCTTAATCTGATTGTCTTTTATACTATTCAGGTCGAGTAAAAAAAACCGACTGCCAGGTGTGAGGCTCACGCTTGAACGCACACTAAGCTCTGGATCAAAAAGACTTACAAAGCGGCCATTTATAGTTTCAGGCTCAGATATAACTGATTCATCTAATCCAGCACCTATCAGGTAGGGGCCACGCCGGAGCAGAAAATGGTCAGATTCCCGCCAGGGCATATTTTTAATGTCCGTCATATCTTTAACCTTATTTAACAGCAACTTATCACCATCGGCTGCGGCTGCAAGTTTTTCAGGATTTATCGATAACCAGCTCACCAGACCACTACCCACATTAACTGGCTTGCCAGAGGCAAAAAGGTCATCAGTTAATCCTAATTCATGGAATAAATGTTCGCGTGGTGTTTTATATGTCAAACCCTCGCTATTCCACCATTCCCTGACAGAATTATAAGGGTCTTTGTCGTCATCAACTATCAAAAGCGAACCACCATTACGCACCCATTGTGCCAGTGGAGCGTGAACATCTGAAGTAAGCGGCTTCATGCCAGTGTAGGATAATACCAGAACTTTATACCCCTGAAGATAGTCTTTTACTGTTAAATTTTCTAACTGAACAGGCATAAGCGGTATGCCATGTTTAACAAAGGGCATAGCCACACCATAAAAATTGCTCAAGAGAAGATCCTTTTTAATTGGTTCACCTCTCTGGAACATTAAAGAATCACTGACCAACAGGCCGAAACCAAAATTAGCATCATGCCAGTCAATTATCGTTTGGTTCATATCATTCAGAGTATTCATTACGATTTGCAATTCTGTGGCATAGGCAGGCGGAATGGTTTTCCTTTCATTTACAGGTGCTTTTTTGGGGTACTTACCGCCAAAGATTCGCTCTGGCCAGGGGGCAACTTCATAACGCCATACTTCAGGTTGTAATAAAGATGCAACCAGGGTCGATTCCCAGTTAATACGATAATCGTCCCAGTCATAATTGGGATTATCCTCTATCGGGTCGTTAAGATACCAAACCTGTCGGCCGGTAGCCCGCACCAGATTCTGCATTGCGCCATATTCAAGAAAAGCGGTTTCAAATGTTCGCTCTTTGACAATGCCTTTATATTGATTTGACTCACGAGCTGTGCCTGTCCACACCTGAGCTATATAGCCATCGCAACCATTAAGGCGGGCCAGACTCGATTCAGGACTGACTATCTGCCACTGAGCATAGTTGATGAGACTGTGAGTGGGTACATAGCATCTTACTTTCTTCCCCGTTTTAGCATTATAGTTCTGGACATAATCAAAGACCTGTTGTAAGGCTCTGCGATAGAGATAATACTTGAGTTTTGAAGCACGCCACTGGGCATCTACCGAGCTATGGGGAGCTTGCCAGGGCTCATTGTAGTATGACTGCCATTCACGCTTAAATCCTTCTGAGTAGCCGCTTTTAACCCAGAATTCTGGCTCTTCCAGATGAATAGCTTCAGCTCCGGCATCTAGTGCCCGCTGAACACCTACACAGAGAAACTTGCCGAAATTAATGCCCGGACACATATAATAGACATCGCCACCATGACTGACTTTGTTGCCATTCCTTTCAGTCTGAGCTTCATCTTCGTGATTTATACCATCATATCTGCCGTATAGATAATCCTGATAGTTACCCCAGGAAACGCCTGTCATAACATGAATGCGGTAGCCGCGGTCACGCCAGGTTTTAATTCTTTCGGGCAGTCCGGGGTCGATACCATAAACTATTGCCACATCTGAACGAAGATTGCCATTTATACTCCAGGCGCTGCCGGTCTGGAAACAGGTTCTTTCAAGTATTTGTTGAGGATCTTCCGGGAAGGGGAGGATATCAGTTGTTCCCAGACAATTCTGACAAGTAAGATTTAATGCACATATTGCTAAAACCAAACAGACAGAGTGTAATATTCTTGATATTTCGCTCCAGTTCATAAGTCAGCCTTTCATTTAGGTTTAGAATTATTATGTATCATTTTGCCTGAAATGGCAAGATAACTACTTTTCTATGTGAATATCGTAGGTATAGTAATGACTTTTGGCAAGAATAATCTGGTTATTGCGAGAATAAAATGGGTTAATTGCTAAAACTAAATTAACTGAAATAGCAGGCAGATGACAATTCAGGATAAGATAAAATACTGCTTGAATCATTCATTAAAGGTAAGTCCGTAGATAGTAATCAATGCATTGAGCTTATCTTTGCTTCCTATATTTATTGATGGTGTTGTATGGGACAATTCCTGAGCAATATATAATAACTGGTCCAATTGAGCTGGAGACATATTGTTACCCGTTATTACCCAGGATTTGATAACAAATGAACCAATAGCCCGTTCCTGTCCAACATTAATTAATATCTGCTCTGGATCATTGAGATTCACCTGCTCCAGTCTGTTCATTATAACATCATAATTTACAGGCATTTCCTGACATAGCCTTTTAAGTGATTCGACATAGCTACTATGCACTTCGTTGCCGGCGGTCAGATCTTGCATTGCCTTTAATATTTCAGATTTTTCAGGAATTGCACGATCAGCCAATAATGAGTTTTCTCTTTGCACCCTGAGATAGAACCATGATGCGAGTGAACTCAAAATAACTATTATAATTATAATTCGTATTTGTATTTTAGTCATTTTTACCGGCTACTATTTCTATTTCCAGGGTAATATTCAGTTCATTTTCTTCAATTGAATTAATTTTGAATTTAGCGTCAGCTTTAACACTTTCAGCAAGTGAGTTAAGCTCCTGCATTTTTTCGCTATATGCTGTAAGCATTATTTTGTTATTATCCATTTTCAGACTGCTGAATCTGGTTGACCCCGTCAGTTTTTTTGCCAGATCTGACATTATTGCTATAATATCAGGTCTTGGGGCAGCAAGTCGGGCATAATCGGCAGCAAATTGTTTTTCTGCCTCGAAGTATTCCTGAGTGATTGCCAGCTTTCTTTTAGCATCGTAATTCAGGGCCTTTTCTTTTAAATCTGGTAAATTATCAGCAAAGATTGAATCGATATGGGCTATCAGGGTATTGTGCTGGTCATGTAATTTTTTATTTTTTATAGTTACATTTATTAATAATGTCACGATAAGTAGTATAGTGAGAAAGACCGAAATATATATATCTCTTTTTTTGTAGTTAATAGAGGCAGTTTTATCTGCTATTTTGAGTAAGTTAATTTCCGGACTGAGCTCTGGATTAAAAAATAAACAGCCAGCACTTATAGCAATCGTATAAAGACCGGGATTATCTGGTATTTCTTCAAAACTTGTACTATCGTATATATTTTCCGGTTTAAGCTCACACCCCAGTTTGCCTTTCAAATCTTGAATAAGTTCAGCAATATCTGTTTCACCAATAAGATTTATTGTGTCCTGAGCAGATATCTGGCCGCCAAAAGAACCTCGCCAGGTAAGTCTGATCTCATTAGCTATAGTATCTGTGTCAGCCGGCGATAAGCCCTTAAGAGGCATATTTCGCACCATAATAATATTACTGTTTTCATGGGCTACTATAACCAGACGATTGTTAACCAGAAAAATTGTCAATTGGGGGCCATTTGCATATTTTCTGTCTTTAATTATTGTCAATAAAGCAGATATAGCAAGGTCAATTCTCTGGCATTTAATTTTATGCTCTGATATAAGGTTAAAGATCAAGTCAAGTTCGCTTTTATCGATACTTACGGTCAAAGCTGCCGTATTGC
>JAFGDI010000222.1 GCA_016932145.1 Sedimentisphaerales bacterium | reverse complement strand
GTGTGTCATCAATTATTACATCAACGCCGGTGGCCTTCTCAAAGGCACGAATATTGCGGCCTTCACGACCAATTACTCTGCCTTTCATGTCATCTGATGGAATATCTACGGTCGATACGGTATAGTCACAGGTATGACTGGCGGCGTAACGCTGTATAGCATTAAGGGTAATTTCCCGGCTGCGACTGTCAGCCTCTTCTTTGGCCTTACCAATAACTGACTCAATCAGAACAGAAGCCTCACGCTGAACTTCATTGTCCAGCCTCTTGAGCAGCATTTCCTTGGCTTCTTCTACACTTATACCAGATATTTTCAGTAATTCATTTTTCTGCTGATTGAGCATATTGGTCAACTGCTCATCTTTGCCTTGAATTTCCTTTTCCTTATCTGATATTTTGTTTTCACGCTTTTCCAGGTTTTTTTCTTTAGCAGAGAGACTTTCCCATTTGCGATCTACCGAATCTTCCTTTTTAGCCAGGTGTTTTTCTGTTTCACGCAATTCATTCTTTATTTGAGCGGTTTCTTTTTCAAATTCTTCTCTTTTCTGAATTTGCTCTGCTTTGGCTTCTAACTGGGCGGTCTTAATAGTGTTCTGAGCTTTGCTCTCGGCATCACTTACTATGTTCGCAGCTTTTTCTTTAGCTTCGTTTATTCTGGACTTACCAATTATGGTTGTTATCAGCCAGAATATTACGACGCCAGCTACTGCGCCGCCTGCTATGCCGCCAACCAAACCGGCATCAGCCAATATTAAATGAGTCATTTTTGTTCTCCTGTTGTGGTAATACCAAATGCGCAGGGAACCGGAATCAAATAATCAAACTTAAGTAAGAGTAATGTAACCAAAGAGATCAGAAAGTCTAATTCAGTTATAATATATACCGAACATAACCTGTAAATGGTAATACCACTTGGGTTTCCAGACTTGCGCAGCAAAAAAAGCGGCGTCTGTATGATTAAAAAGGTAATATATCCCATAAATTTCTGGGGTATATTCCTTGGGTATTCTCTTCAGGTTGTCAGCCAACACATATATGGGCCGGCGATTCTTTATATATTATTATCCTGATACGATTTTTATCAGGGTCAAAGTGAACTTTACTGATAATACTATCTGGCTTATTACCTGTTTTTTGTTTATGGCTAATAGGCTTATACTATTCCTTACAAAAAACTCAGATTATTATTCAGTTTTCCGGGAAAATGCCCTGCACAGGCAGTTAACCTTTATTAAATATAAAAATTACATACTATTTATTCAATTTTCCATTCTAAGCAATCATATGTATTCGTCAAGTTTATTATAGCAATTCTGTTTGAAATAAACAAAAGCATTAGAAATTTGCATATCTGCTTAGTTTAACGACTATTATTTCCAGATACTTAGAGATATTCGGTTATTAATTCATATTTACTGAAAAATTATAAGAAAATAACAAAGGCATAGCCAATCAATAATGGTAGGCCCAATATGTGTCTCACTAAGCAGGTAAATGGGGGTGTTTGTTAAGGTTAAACTAATCTTTATTTAAAGGTATGACCGTTTGATAACCGAAAGTAGGTTATTGATAAAGGCTGTTTTATTGTTGCGAAATGATATTCAGCTATAAGGAGTATAATAATGAAGAAAGTATTTATGTGGGCCACTCTGATGTTGGCCTTAGCAGGCTGCGAAAATAAGGAATTGCTCCAATGTCAGGAGCAGCGAAGTCAGCTCGATACAGAGATGACGGCTCTGGAAGAAAAGCTGGCTGTGTCATTAAGCGTAAATGAGACAATAAAGTCTGAGTCTCGTGGCAAGGTTTTGCAGCTCGAAGAAAAAATTAAAGGTCAGAAAGAGCTTTACGCCACTCTGGAACAGGCAAAAAGGCAAAGTGAAGCGGCATTGCAGGAGCAGATAACGGCATTAAAAATTGAGCTGAAATCTGCGGCTGATTCAGCAGTTGGTCTTCAGCAGAGTATTGATTCTTTAAGTCAGGAGTTAAATCAGGCTAAAGGCCAGACAGATCAGGTTAGTAAAAGTAATTTAGAGTTACAAAACAAACTTAATGTCAGCCAGGGGCAGGTTGTTGAGCTTAATGCCCAGATCGAGCAGTTACAAAAGCAGAATGCTGAGTTAGTAGCGAAGATCAAGGATTTGGAATCTATTCTTTCTGAACTAAAGAGTAGTAAGTAGTTTGTCGATTTAAGAAAAAGGGAATACAGGTGCAGTGAGATATTACCGCCGATGTTTGACGGTAAGAATTGTGCTGGAGTAAGACCATGCCAAACAGGTGTGGTCTTTTTTGTTTAAACCTTATTAATAGTGTATGTCCGATAACAAGTTTTTTTTAAGGTAAAGCCTGAGTTTAGTTACCTGAGGTTTTGCCTGGGTATTTCCAGAGGGAAATTTGACAAAAATGGTGTAAATACAAAATGCCGTTGGTGAATCAGGCTGAAAGTGGTAAAATATGGTGTAATAATCTTATTGTTATGCAATGTAAAATAGAATTGTGCAGGAGTCTGAAATGTGTGAATTGAAAGATAAGGCAAGAAATGGTGTTTTGTTAGCCATATTATGTTTATGGAGTTTTGTTGGCTATGCCAGTGCTGTCCATTATGATACTTCGGTGAATCTGATCTCGGTGAATCCAGGTTTTGAGAGTGGTTCCGCCGGTTGGTATAATGCCGGGGGTACTATAGATAGTACTACGGCCAGTGATGGGGTAAAGAGTGGTAAGCTGACGGCGACCTCAGGCCAGACTTGCGATTGGCGCAGTCGGGGTTATACTACAGTAGTGCCGGGCAAAAGTTATAAGTTTGTCTTTGATTATAAGACCTCAGCTCAGGCTACGGGCAATCCGCAGATGCGGCTACGATTTTATGCTATAACTGGCGGCGCCTTTATGGGGGAGATCCATCGCACTCTGGAGCGAACAGAAAATCTATGGAGAACAATAACGGCGACTATGACCTGTCCTGCGGTTCCCTGTACTGTCGATGTGTTTTATACTACTAACCGGTTTGGCAGTTTTAATGGATATGCCTGGCTGGACAATGTGAAGTTGCACCC
>JAFGDI010000221.1 GCA_016932145.1 Sedimentisphaerales bacterium | reverse complement strand
GGTTTGCGGGCAGGTATGGGCTATTGTGGCGCACACAATATTGACCAGTTGCGGAAGAATACCAGATTTATTGAGATATCTGCCGCTACGGTCAGAGAGAATCACCCGCATGATATTTCTATTACGCATGAAGCCCCGAATTATTTCAGCGGCGATGCTAAGAATTAAAGTATTAAGTCAGGAGTCAGAAGTTTTTCGGCTCCTGACATTTTTTTACCACATAATATAAAGTGGCAAATATGGAGTTTGGATTATGACAAGGATGGTATTATTGATATCGGCGGCTTGCCTGCTGGTTATTATGGGTTGCGGCAAGGTTAAAGAGTCTGCCAGTCAGGGTTCTGCCTGCAATGAAGGTGTTGGCCCGGTTTGTGATAAGGCTCAAGAGGTGAAATATGTACCGGAAGGGCTAATGTCTCGCAACTGGTCGGCTTATCAGGTTAGCATCGAGCAGGGCCAGCCGGTTGCTGCCAGTAAATATTTCGATTCGTATGAATATCTTGATAATGATTACCCCGCAGCAGGTCAATACGATACCTGGACTAAGCCAAATGCCAAAAGGGCGGTTAAAGATCCATTTTACACACTCGCTGACCTGGTATTTGCCCCATTTGCCTATGCTTATGACAGATGCCGGCAAACTGATGATCCTAATGAGATCAAATGAGCTGTTCCGGTGTATATATTGATAAGAGACTTAAACCGCAGTTGAACGCTGCGGTTTTTTTGTGTCTGTTCAGGTCAGGAGCCGTAAGCAGAGATTCTGGCCGATATATCACTCATAAACATCGGCATTTGTACTGAGTTACGCTCTAGTAAACTTTACTGACCTTTTCTGTCAGGGCCTCAAGAGCCCTTTGGGTGCGATCCTGACGATATTGTTCAAATAGATTGGTGTAGTAGCCGATCTCTTGTGTGTCATTGTGTATGAGTCGGGCGATAATTTCAAACTGGTTACGAACCTTGTCTATTTCCTGGTTTAGTATCGGGCTTGATATTTCCCTGTTAGCCAGCATATCTTCCAGTTCGATGTATTTACTGATACCGCCGGCATAGTCCCGCTCCTGAAGCATATTATCGGTTTGGCGGCACAGGGAAATGATAGTGTCACTATTGTCCTTTTCCCAGTTGTGCTTGCTGGTACTATGCCATATTATAACCAGCATGGCTACTAATAACATGCAGATCACAGGCCAGCCTCTGGAGCTATATACAGGTGGGTCTGTATGTATAGTTCCGGAATCGGGGGTCAGGGTCTGGTTTATGCCGTTTACCTTTACTGGTTCGCCGCAGTTGGGGCAATTCAGTGTTTTGCCCCTGAGTTGCTCAGGCATTTCCATAGATTCATTACATATCGGACATGTGCATAATATCATCTTGCATACCTCACCGCTGTAAGGTCTGGATTTCAAACCATTAGCAGCTTATGGTCATAAATTGTCTTTTCGTATGTCTCTTATACGGGCAAAGCATCATTCAGGTTACAGTCCATAAGAGCAATACGCTGGAATGCAGATAATTATTGCTGGAAATATTAGCAGTTTTTTCGTAATTGTTTTATATGAAATGCGTTATGTAATAATAAAACATCGTAACAGTTCACATTCTGGGAACGCCGACAGTTAAGGGCAAAGCTCGAAATCCCGACAATTCGGGACTCGGCAAATGATTCGCATTAAAAGCTGGAAAAGCCACTCGAGTTCAAGCTGGGAATACAGGCAGCATGTTTCTCAATCGGAGCATCGGACAATATGCTGTTTTTGCCTGTTAATGGCCGAGCTGGGGCTCGGCGTTCCCAGAGAAGAATTATAACCGTGAACGGTTACAAAAAAAAGACCTTTCACCGCAGGGGTAAAAGGTCTCTAAACACGGAGAGAGCGGGATTCGAACCCGCGGTACGGGGAATTTCCCGTACGACGGTTTAGCAAACCGTTGCATTCAGCCGCTCTGCCATCTCTCCAAAATATTTACTTGTAATGTGTTACAGAGATATGGTAATATAAATGTCTCTGTAGCAAGACATAACAATTTACTGTTATATGGGCTCAGATGCAAGTGTTTTTTTGTAAAATGTTAAAAATTATTATCAGGAAAGACAACTGATGTTGAAAGCGTTTTTTTTTGACCTGGACGGCACATTGTTATGTACGGAAATATTATGGATCGAGGCTATGAAAGCCGCCGCCTCTGAGCGAGGTGTGGAAATGGATATGGCCAAAGCCACCAGTCTGGTAATAGGCAGGGCTCTTACTGATATTTACTATGCGGTAATGGAATCATACCCCGGCATATTCCGTGACCTCAATGACCTTGACTCAACTTTATATAAATACTTCATTAAAATGGCATCCGAAAGAAATACCCGTATTCCCGGTTCTGTAGAGTTACTTACTCGTCTGGCAGATGATGGGTATCCGATCGCTATTGTCACGGGCTGTGCCCGCCGGGATCTGGAAAATGCCATTAAAGAAATGCAAATAGCTGATAAACTGGCCTTTTCTTTAAGCTGCGATGATTACCATATTGGTAAACCAGACCCAACCTGCTATAAAATGGCTGCTGATCGTCTGGGGCTGGATTATCACGAATGCTGCGTCTTTGAGGACTCTACCGCCGGGATCAGGGCTGCTAAGGCTGCTGGAATGAAATGCGTCGCCCTGGTTTTAGAGGGTATGCCCGCTCAGGATGTCTCTGCTGCCGATATAGTTCTGAATAATCTTTCGGATTTTAAAGAAAATATGCTTGGAGAATAAAAAAAGTTATTTGGACCTAAATTACGGTCCTATAATATTTTATTTTAATTCTATAAACCTGATTGCTAAAAATGTCGATAGAAAATTCAGTAAAAGTGAAATTTCTTTTGCATTGCCTG
>JAFGDI010000220.1 GCA_016932145.1 Sedimentisphaerales bacterium | reverse complement strand
GGTATAGTGAGGTAGCTGGTTTTCTTGATGCTCTGGAATTGCCATTTACACGCAGGTTCATCATAGAAGAAAAACTCAAGGCTGGCTCGCCCAGGCTCATGGGCAATATTATACCCGCGTATCATCGGCTCAAAAATATGTTCCGTGGCTGACAGCACTTCCCAAACTGCACTACAGGCCCTGCTGTAAGTTCCAGATAGATCGTCTCACAGCCGGGTATCTCGCGTAACAAATTCATCCATTACACAACTGCCCGCAGGCGGCCTTTATTGATTCGCCGCGTTTGAAGCGGATAGTAGTTTCTATGCCGGACTGCATCAGTTCATCGCAGAAGAAATTGATCCGGTCACGGCCTGAAGGCTGATAGTCGCACAGCTCGTGACTGTTGAACTCGATCAGATTCACACTGCATTGCACGCCCGAGCCAGTCAGCAGGTTAATAAGCTGATGGCAATCCTGGTCAGAATCATTCACACCGGCGATCATACAATACTCCATGAGCACTCGCTTGCCTGTCTTGTCATAATAATATTTCACCGCATCAAATAGTTCGGCCAGCGAATAACGCCGGGCCGAAGCCATAATCTCGCCCCGCCGGTCATTAGTTCCGCTATGCAGTGAAACCGCCAGATTCGCTGCCATTTCATCATCGGCCATTTGCCTTATCCCCGCAGGCAGACCGCAGGTTGAAACCGTTAGTCGGCCAGGCGGAATACTCTGACCGGCATAATGAGTCAAAATCGCCACCGAATCGGCTACCGAATCATAATTATCAAAAGGTTCACCCATCCCCATATAAACAACATTATCTATATTACCATGCTGAGCGACCAGATAGTAAAGCTGGGCAATTATTTCCCCTGCTGTCAGGCTGCGGATAAATTTCAGGCGGGAGGTCGCACAGAATTTACACCCCATCCGGCAGCCAAGCTGGCTGGACAGACACGCTGTAGTTCGATTCCGCAGGAACATCATTACTGACTCAAAACAGTGGCCATCAGCGGTCCGGAACCGATATTTTATCGTACCATCTGGGTCCTGCTGGGTTTCATCAAGGAAAATCTGAGAGATATGCCATCCGTCCAGGCGAAGCTGTTCAATAAGCTCTTTTTCCAGAACGGTTTCCAGCAAATTCAGGTCTATTATAAAGTCCCTGTGCAACATCTGGAATACCGCCCGTACAAGCCCTCCTTTGCGATGAACCAGCTTGTCATGTAAGTCTATATCAGGCCATGAGTTCTGCTTAATAATGCAGCCGAGTCGCTGCCGGGCTGATCGCCGGGCCTGCTTTAAGACCAGATTAAGCCGCTCAATGGTCAGCGACCGCAAATCCTTATCACTATCTGTCAAATCATTCATCGGGGTATTATAACGCCCATAACAAACTCAGTCCACAGCAAATCACCAGCAAAACAAACTACACATAAGTACCTTCGCGGCCATACAATGCCTTAATTATACAACACAAGAGCAGAAATTTTACTTGCAATATAATATGCGTTTATATAGTCTGAATGTTACTATTTTCCAGAAAATGGTAATCAGGCTTAGAGTCATTACGGACAGAGGTAATCAGAGTAAATAAAAAGGTTATAAGATCAGATATAGAGAGGAGATAAGGCTGTGGGGTTAAAAAAACTTGGCAAAAAAATGGGAACAGTTAATGCTTTTGACGAAAAACCCGCCTGCTTTATCTGCGGCAGTACGGAAAATCTGACCAAAACCGAATGCTGCGGCCATTGGATCTGTGATGACGAAAGTGAATATGTGCCATTTTCATACCAAAGCAACAGTTGCTATCGCAATCATCGCAAATATACCCTCTGCGGGCATCATCATGCTGAAGAGCATAAGGGACATTGGAAAAACTGTAAGAAATGTAAAGATGACTTTAAAAACCAGATGGAAGTTTATGTCGATTTCGGCACTAATGAGTATAATTACGAGACACTTGACAGAATACCTGAAATTAAGCCGACCTTTTGCAGCAAATGCAAACGGAAGATTAACCTTACCCAGGATGTCTATGCTATGCAGGGTGGTAAGTATATTTGTGAGTTCTGCACTGATACGCCACTACCATTTTCTCTGAAGGACCCCTCAGACCTGAAACATTTACGCCCCGAAGATGTTCTTTCTGCTGTTTTCGCTGATGATGACGATTTTGATGATTATGATATTGGAGAAGACAGACCGGCAAGGTTCTCTTATACAGATGTAGATATGGTTCCGCAAAAATCGCTCTATCGTTTTGAAGAGCTGTATGATATGCTGGACCAGTTCGGTGAGAAAGTCAGCGGCATGGAATTTGCTTTTACCTGCATGGACCTGATGGTTTCATTGTGTATCCAATATCCTGATGAGATCTGCCGGGGTAATACCAAAGGCTGGGCAGCAGGTATTGTTCACGCCCTGGGCATAGTAAACTTCCTGAACGATAAGTCATTAGATACCTATGTGCCGGTAAGCGATATGTACGGCTTCTTTGGTGCAAGTAACAGCACCATGCTCTCCCGGTCCAAATTCATCAGAGATGAATTTGGCATGTATCCTATGGACCCCTTATGGTCCATGCCCTCTGTACTGCTGGAAAACCCGCTTCTCTGGACAGTTGAGATAAATGGCATCTTTGTAGATCTATCACAAAAATCTGATGAGGAACAGAAAAAAGCTGTCGCCCAGGGCCTTATACCCATGACCTACAAAGACCTCAAAAACAAGATTCAAAGTCAACTGACACAGATAAAAGAGATATGTGACCAGGAAAGAGCCGAGCTCGAAGCCGAAAATAAAATCATAATTGAGACCCAAGATAAAGGATCAACTATCAAGTTCACTGATCATCAGAAAAAGAAGAAGAAATAGGTCTGGTGAAAAATCAATTTAACCGTCAACGATAACAAATTCAATCGAGATGGAAAACTTCGAGTAATGGTCCTTGTACTGGTGAATTATCTGGATTGGCAGCCATAATATCAGCCATATAATCCCACCATTTTTGCATAATTGCCTGCCCTGATATAGTAGCTGCGGTATTATCTTCCGTGAGTTTGAGTGTGGCAAAGAGGGTATTGGTCTGTTCATCGAGATAAATAGAATAATCTCTTACTCCAGAGTCATGCAGTAAACTACTGAGTTCTGGCCATATTTCATCATGGCGTTTTTTGTACTCAGCTTTACACCCTGGTTTTAGTTTCATTGTAAAGGCACTTCTCAACATCAGATCTATCCTCGCAAAAAAAGCATTATTATCTAATCAGGATTGTAACGCTCGCTCGCAAAATAAGTAATGCCAAATAGCGTTAATGTTCAACCTGATTGCGAAGTCTGAATACAAATATCAATGAATAAATACAAATTCAGTAACAATTAATTATCTTGACGACTTGCCATAACAGGTTAGAATTACGCTTGGGCGCTATTTATACCAATTTAACAACTTTACACATTTATAACAATAGAGGGTATTATGAAAACTAAAAACGGGATCATTCTGGCAATTTCTGTAGCAGTGCTGTCTGTAGTTCCGGCTTGCTATGGCGATAGCTGGCCGATGAAACAGAAAGACTGCTGCCATACAGGCAGAGCAGATGTAACTATAGCAACAGAGCGGCTTAACGATACTTTCTTTGATGTTTTTCTCTGGCAGACCCCTACCCCGGACTCACCGACAGACGGTCGGGTAGGTGCCGGCAGTATGCCTTTTTATGATGGTGTCGGCCCTGATGGTGCTGACCTGGTAGTAGCTGGCTATCACTGGCCCAAGGGTGTTGCCGGTCTTGACCGCCACACCGGCGAACTGCTCTGGTCAGGAAACCCAGATGGCGGTGAGGTTATCGGTGAAATAACCCCGGCGTTTTCTTCTGATGGCACAAGCATTTATATAATTAATGATTATACCTCCTGCGGTGCCAGTCTGATGGCGTTTTCTGCAAATGATTCACCGTTAAATTTCAGAGGTAATCAGAACGACTACTATCCAGAGCATTTTGAGTCAGGCTCGCCGGTTTATTCTCCATACTCCAGTATGATATACGCCTCACAATGGTACGGGAAAGCCTATGGCGCCTATGACGATGGTTATGAAATATATCAGGTATGGGAAGCAAGCAACGACACCAACGCAATTCGTTCAGAGCCTTCGATCTGGCATGACACTCTTATGGGAGAACAGGTAGTTATCTCAACTGGTCGCCCTGGCATGATTTGTGCAACTAATGACTGGGGCAACGAGCTTTGGATCGCTTTTATGCCTGACAGCACCGATGCCACCCCTACTATCGACCCGGACAATGGCAATATATATCTGGCCTGCGGCTGGTCCGACATATATGTGGTCGGCCTTGATATCTATGGCAATAGTCTCTGGCAGAATATGGCCATGCAGGTATATGACCAGAATGGCAGTCTGGATGATCAGCACGCCAGCGGCAGTGGTTGCCTCAGCCATGATGGCAGTACCTATTATTTCCAGACCGTCGCTAATGATGGCAGTGGCAAGCTATATGCGATAAATACAGCCGATGGCAGCCTGAAGTGGGACTATGCCACCCAGAGCATGGGCTCGGATTACTATTACAGTTGCCCGGTAATTACGCAAAATAATGTTATAATTGTGGGCAATAATGACAACGGCACTTATTATGCCCTGCTGGATAATGGCCAGAATAATGTCGTTTTACTGGATACTCTTACCGCTTCAGCGAATAGTGAAGGAGTTTTTGCCCGGGCCTCTGCCACACTCAGCAGTGAAGGCATAATGTATCTGCCTTTATGCACTATCTGGAACACGGCCAATGGCAATGGCGATACTCCAGACTATACAGTGCAGAACCTGTTTTGCGCCTTTGACCTGAGCGAAGATGCAATAACCTGGCTGTATCCGCCCTCGGGCGTGCGGGCTTACGCCGGTAATGGTTCTGTGGAATTACAATGGAATGTCATAACCGATACCGCCGGGATGTTTGACCATTATGCCATCTATCGCAGCAACAGCCCCTTCAATGACATAACCGGCATGACACCTGTCGTTACCGAATATGACATTAACCAAAACACTTATCTCGACACTGATGCAACTAACGATACCCAGTGGTACTATGCCGTAACTACCGTTACAAGTGATAATGATGAATATAACTTTGTAAATGCGATCGGTCCGCGTACCCCCCGCGACGAAACCGACTTGCAGGTGGTCAGTATCAGCCGGACTCCATACTATCCTCGTTATGCCCCGGAATATACTGATATGGAAATAACTGAGCCTGATACCGGTTTTGGCCCATACCATACCTCAGCAGCTACCGGACTGGGGCAGGGTCAGGACGAGACTACCAAGCACCTGCCGGAATATGGAGAGAACATAACCTATATTGCCACAGTCAGGAATCGCGGCACAAATTATATTACAGGTATAACCACCGGCAGCTGGTCGGTAGATGGTACTGACAGCCCGATAAATATGCCTCTTTTCCTTGCACCGGGTGCAACTGCTAAATTTTCTCTGACACAAGTCTGGGATGAGCAAAGCCATGAGCTGAGTTTTTCAGTTGACCTGATCGATGACCGCCCGTCCAATAACTCACTGACTATTGACACTATGGCAGTTGGCTTCCTGACCTATATAGACCGTACTTTTATCGAGAATTTCCGCGATGTCTGGACAGATGACCATAGCGGCAATACCACAGATGATATTATCGACTGGCTCAATCTTAACGCCGCCCGGCTCAATGAGCTGTTTGAAGTGGCTGACTGTCCTAAACGCGTGCACTATGATATATTGGAAGTGCTTGATGATGATGCACAGGACCCAACCAGCCCTGAGACGATAAACTTTGCCATATTCCCCTTCCGCTATCTGGCCACAGATGGCGATCCGCGACTGTCTGGCTATTACAATAATGACGATGACATTGATTATGGCCTGCTGCATGAAATGGCACATCAGCTCGGCATGATCGATGTCTATCAGCTTGACCTGCCTGCGGAGAACAATCTGGTCAACGGCGTGGGTTACAATGCCCATGATGACCTGATGCGCACCTGTGCCCCATACTTCAATGAATTCCACGCCCTGGCTATGACCCGGTGGTATAATATTGCTCATGGCATGTACGGTCAGTTCCTCTATGATATTCCAGAACAGATTCAACTGGAACTAACCGGCATATATGGTCAGCCGCTGGCAAATGCCCAGGTTACCATATATCAAATGTGTGACCGGCCCGGCACTGGCAAGGTAATAACTGACCAGATCAGATCGCAGGGTTCTGCCGATGAAAATGGCATATTCACCCTACCCAATGTAACCATTGATAATAACATTTTCCCAGAATCACCCAGCGGCGAAATATTGCATGATAACCCGTTTGGTTATGTGCATGTGGTGGGCACTAATGGCCTGCTCCTTTTCAAGATTGAATATGATGGTATTGTTGATTATTGCTGGCTGGATATTACCCAGGCCAATGTAGCTTACTGGAAGGGCTATACCAGCAATGCCGTATTCCCCCGCCAGCTAAACCTTGGCGGTGAAATACTCGGCACAATGCCGCTGGAACTTACTGAGATAAATGCAGATGACTGGATGAGTTATGCTGAGTCTGCCAGCGGCACACTTTCGCTGGACAACTATAATTCTATGGTAGGCTCGACCTCGATCAGATTTGAGACTAATGGCGGTTTTGACACCTATATACGCTATCCGGGCTCCTATCAGGCCCGCTGGGATCTTTCCGAGGCAACCAACCTGTATATCTGGTTCTATGCAGAAAATGACACTGGCTATGGCTTCCAGAATAACAGCCCCTGGATCAGGCTCTATGATAACGAGGGTGACTATCTCGAATATCGCTGGTATCAGAACGGAGAGCCATCTGATTTTCTTAATACTGCGAATTATCAATGGAAAATCGCAGTTATTGACCTTTATGGCGAATATACTGATAATGGCTGGAATCACACGCTCTCAGGAGAGCCGGACCTGACGAGTATAACTGCTCTGGAAATACATGCCGATACCTGGGATTATGGTTTCAAGCTCTGGGTCGATGGCATACATTTCAATTGGGAAGATTATCGTTATGTCGATTTTGCTACTGACAGCCAGATAGACATAGGCGATCTGGAGATATTTGCAAACAACTGGCTCTCAAGCGGTGTCAGCTATCCAATGAGCCTGGGAACAGACCTGAATGCCGATGGCTCTGTCGATATGCGAGACCTGGCATATCTGGCAGCAAACTGGCTGGCAGAATAAGAATACTAAAAGAAGAGCAACCGTTCACAGAAAAGGTAACAAGAAACAGGCTATGGTTTCTCGTCCCGATTCGAGTTCGGGTCTCAGGTTTTGCTACGCAACCTGGATTCAAGGCGGTGAGTATCTTACAAATTGAAATATCTCTGATGCCGCGTAGCTTTAAACCAGTCATCGGCCTCAAGGCCG
>JAFGDI010000219.1 GCA_016932145.1 Sedimentisphaerales bacterium | reverse complement strand
TATCATTATTGGCCAGTGACAGTTTCAATGGCGAGTCTATATTCGACACGCCCAATGAATCTATGGTAAAATCCAGTTTTGCCATCGTGATCGTTTTCCTTTCAGTTCGCTTCGAGGTCAAACATTATCTGCTGACTGTAATAACATATTACCACCTGCAACTATGCTCTACCGGATCATATTTTTGCTATTCTTTCCAGAGCCTGACATACATTTTCATAACTGCCAAAAGCACTCAGACGGAAGAAACCCTCACCTGAAGCACCAAAACCGGCACCTGGTGTACCTACTACATTAGCCTTATTCAGCAATAAGTCAAAGAATTCCCAGCTACCCATACCCTCTGGCGTGGCCAGCCAGATATATGGGGCATCAACACCGCCATAAACTTTATAGCCCAGCTTACTGAGACCTTCACGAATGGTCCGGGCATTATTCATATAGAAATCGACCAGACCGCGAACTTCCTGCCTGCCCTGTTCGCTATAAACTGCGGCGGCGGCTGCCTGAACCGGATAAGAAACTCCATTGAACTTAGTACAATGGCGACGATTCCAGATATTTTTCACACTTACGGCCTCACCTGATGCTGTCCAGGCCTTAAGCTCTTCAGGTACTACGGTAAAGGCACAGCGAGTACCTGTAAAACCGGCATTCTTGGAAAAACTGCGGAACTCTATCGCTACTTCCTTCGCTCCGGGTATCTCATATATCGAATGAGGTATATCAGGATTGGATATAAACGCCTCATAAGCAGCATCGAACAGAATAAGGGCCTTATTAGCCCGGGCATATTCCACCCACTTCTGCAAAGCGGCCTTTGTTGCTACCGCACCTGTAGGATTATTCGGATAACACAGATAAATTATATCTACCGGCTGACTGGGCAGCTCCGGCATAAAATCATTCTCGGGAGTACATGGCATATATACCAGACCACCATACTGACCTTTGGCATCTGCCTGCCCGGTACGGCCTGCCATTACATTGGTATCTACATAAACTGGATAAACAGGGTCTGTTATCGCTATCTTGTTATCAAGCCCGAATATCTCCTGTATATTACCGGTATCACACTTTGAACCATCTGATATAAAGATCTCATCTGCGGTTATTTCCGCTCCCCGACTCTGGAAATCATTTATCGCTATAGCCTCACGCAAAAAGGCATAGCCCTGCTCCGGACCATAACCGCGAAAACCGCTATCGGTCGCCATCTCCTCAACGCCCTTCTGGAACGCCGCTGTTATCGCCGGTGTCAGCGGCCTGGTAACATCACCAATACCAAGGCGAATTACCTTTGCCTGCGGATTTTCTGCGACAAAGGCATTTACCCGACGCGATATTTCAGGAAAAAGGTAACCGGCTTTTAGTTTGAGGTAGTTCTCATTTATCTTTATCATGCGTTTCTCCAGTTCACAGGTCTTTTCTGCTTTATCAATTATCTTTTACTTTCTCAGCACCTTACACTCAGGCAAAGGCCAAATTAATCCGTAATTATAAACGAACCACTCAGAAAATCAACTGCCGCTAAGGGTTATATTCCTCATAGGAAGAAATATGTGATTTTCAGGCTCTATTCTGATCTGTGAAATATTTAATTCACTTGACTTAATTAAAACGATCGTGTAAAATAATACAAGTGAATTAAATTACTTTACATCAGATTCACTCCACTAAACCTGACCACAGAAATAACCTGAACTCAGAACTATTGGCATAGCAACAGGAAAAACTTAACACAGAGGGGAAATTAGATTGCAAACCATTACTGATAATATAGTTAAGAGAAGTTCAAATAAGACTTACAAAACCAGCCAGCAAACCAGAACGGCATTAATAGCAGCCGCGGGCCAATTAGCCGGTCACAATAGCTTCAATAATATTTCCACCCGTCAGATAGCTGACCTGGCAGGCGAGAACCTGGGGGGAATACACTATCATTTTGGCTGTAAGTTACGCTTATTTAAGGCTGTTATAGATGAAGCTCTTACTGATTGCATGGAAGAGACAGCCGCTGATGCTATTGCCCCGTTCGTAAAAGACCTGGATAAGCCTCAGGCTCAAAGTGCCGCTATAAGAGCCCTGGTCCACCGTCACATATCCCGGCTATTTAATCCGGAAAAGCCGACCTGGCACGCTAAAGTCGTCTATCAGCTACTACAAAATAAAAGTGAGCTGCAGGATTATCTCAAAGAAAAGCTCATCGAACCGGATTCTGAGGTACAAATGCAGCTTATTAAGGCCATCAGACCAGAGCTGACCGAGACACAGGCTATGATG
Organism: Sedimentisphaerales bacterium; assembly: GCA_016932145.1. Classification (GTDB taxonomy): domain Bacteria; phylum Planctomycetota; class Phycisphaerae; order Sedimentisphaerales; family SM23-30; genus JAFGDI01. The sequence goes on along the minus strand of JAFGDI010000219.1, from coordinate 341 downwards.
CATAAAATTGTCATGCTCACTCCCATTTTCTTCCATGCTACTAATATGGAATTCATTCTGGATATGTACGGCCAGAAATTTTACTCCGAACAATATCTGACAGAACTGGAAGACACACTGGTAAGACAGTCGCAGTTATTGTTTGGCCTGCCCATGGACAAATAGGCCAATAAGACCAAATAACAAATTGACATAATTCAAGTCAAAAAAAGAGCCTGTGGCTGAAATTCAGCTACAGGCTCATTTAACATTCAAAACTATCTCAGTAATTATCAAAAAGCAATGGTCAGTTCTGAGCCATCATAAATTATCTCTTTATCTGGCTGAGCGACTGGTTCCAG
>JAFGDI010000218.1 GCA_016932145.1 Sedimentisphaerales bacterium | reverse complement strand
GCCCGAATCAAACCGCATACTGCTCATCGATGATGATGACAAAATATTAAGAAGCCTGCAAAGACTATTAAAAAATGAAGGTTATGAAATTCACACCGCTACCAGAGCCGGCGATGCAATATCTATGCTAAGCAAAGACAGATTCGCATTAGTCCTTACCGATCAGCTCATGCCCGAGATGTTAGGTACAGAGTTATTAGAAATAATCGAACAACAGTGGCCAGACACTATCAGAATAATACTTACCGGATACTCTGAAATAGATACTATAATTGATGCTATAAATAAGGGGCATATATTCAGATTTGTCAGTAAACCCTGGGATGATGACCGGCTGAAGCTGGACATTAAAATAGCAGTGGATCAATATCGCTTAAAAATGGAAAACAGCCTTATGGCCGAGCGTATTCGCAGACAGAACGATAAACTCATTCAACTGAATAATCAGCTCGCCCAGCATTTCTGGGATGTTTCAACTGGTATGACCAGAATTCATGACCTGCTGGATATATTAGATGTTGCCGTAATAGTTATTGATACTGATGGTATGATAATCGAAGCTAACGATAAGGTGGGTGAATACTTCAATCTGGATAATGCGGGATATATCGGTACCATGGCTCAGAATATTCTGCCTGAACTACTGACAACTGATACAAACAACCCTAAGCCACAACAAGGTACGCTAATATTCAACGGCAGACACTTGCAATGGCGAAAGAGAAAAGTCATAAGACATCATGAGCTGGTAAGCCAACTGATCACTATCTGGGAAGAAATCTGATCCCACCTGCAAATACCTTTGTTCTTGTTTACCGTTATATCTCACTCTTGTCCAATACAAGGGGCCTGTTGTCTGATAGCATTTCAGCTTCGCTGAATCAGGTGCGATACTTACTGCTTGCCGGGGCAGATTCTCTGCCTGCACTTGCATAACCGATGGCAAAGCAGGCCCTGAGATAATCCAGACGGGGAAATAAGTTATCCTGACATACTAACCTTACCTGAATTATTAAAACAGATAACAGAAATGTTAAGATAGGTAATACCCATTGACCCTGGATTAAAAAACCGTTAGGGCAGATCTCGATTAGTAGCTGGCGAATATTGGGGTTTTTAATTATTTTCTGTCAATTTCTATAGCCAAAAAGGGGTGTTTTCCGATAATATGCTTTGAGTATGTCCTATGGATACATACTTGCCCATGTTGCGAAGGAAGAAAAGACATAGTTACGAAAGGATTTACGATACTCATGTCGGAAACGAAGTATATAAACAGGATAGCTCTTAGTTTTCTAGGGCTGGTTTTCTGTGGTTTTTTGATCATAAGTCTATTAGGATTCAGCATATACGACTGGCCTAATCCAGATGTTGCCCCGACATATCAATTCCATAATCAGGCTGATTATCAGGCAATAACATCTCTTTCACCAGAGAACCCCTGCGGAAGAGTTGGTGCCTGGCTGGCCTATCATGTAAACTATTACTTCGGCCCGGGCTTTATTGTCCTGCTGATAAGCTGTGTTATCATGCTGGTCCTGTTTAGCCTGAAAAAGCCGGTCGAACAGCTATTTCTCAGAATAATTGGTATTTTCCTGATGTGTCTGGCTATCTCGGCGGGGACATTTCTCTGTCAGCCGGGCAATGATATGTCATTAAGCTGCGGTAATGGCGGTATAATAGGTATAGCAACAGGTCATTTCCTGCTGACTAATACGGCTACTGCCGGAGCTGCTATTATTGTGATAGCCACTTTGCTCGTGGGTGCATTGCTGGCGGCAGATAATCTGTTACTTATGCTCCCCAGGCTGCTATGGCATCTGGTAGAACATCTCCGTCAGGCCGGGCCCGTTTTAGCCTCTGTCAGTGCTGCCGGCAAAAAGGCTATGCCCTCTCGCGGTAAAAAAACTGAAAATATCACTAAATACGAAATAAATAAGAAAAGTAGAACTGCTGTTGCCGTAGCTGAACCTCAGGAACTGGAAGAAGAATACCTCGAGGAATACGAGGGCTATCAGGAGCAGGCACCTGAAGATGAATATCAGGAAGATGAGGAATATGAAGAGGACGATGTTCTGGAAGATGAGATTTCAGAGCAGGCCGATGATGTTCTGGATGATGATATCGCAGAAGAAGATGAAATTGAGGCCCAGGAAATAGAAGCGACCGAACAGCGTCGTCAGGCCAGCCGCAACTTTACCGGTCCTACGGTATCGGCCCTGGCTCGTATGCTGGGCCAGAAGACAACCGATGCCTCCCCTGCTGCCGCCGGCGAAGTTGTTGACTATAGTAATTACAAGTACCCCCCAGCCGAACTGCTGGAAGAGCCGGTTTATGGCTATAATGACCAACTGGCAAAGGCCGTTAAGCAGCGGGCCAAAGTTCTGGAACAGACCTTACGCGAATTCAAGATAGAAACTGAGGTCGTTGCCATCGAAACCGGCCCGGTGATAACTATGTTTGAATTAAAACTGGCACCAGGCACAAAAGTCTCGCAGATAACCAGACTTAACTATGATATTGCCCGCTCTCTGGGGGCTCCGACTATACGAGTTGTTGCTCCTATTCCGGGTAAACAAACCATTGGTATTGAAGCACCTAATCTGGAAAAAGAAACCGTTCGCATAAGAGAACTGTTGCAGCTTGCCGGTGATAAGCCAGGCAAGATGCAGATACCACTGTTTTTGGGTAAAGATGCAACCGGTGCCCCACTTATTACTGACCTCGCTGCCATGCCGCACTGTCTGATTGCTGGTACAACCGGCAGCGGAAAGAGCGTTTGCATTAACACGATCATTGTCAGTATCTTACTGACTCAGCGGCCTGATATGGTCAAACTGATACTTGTTGACCCGAAAATGGTGGAAATGAATGCCTTTGCCAACATTTCTCATCTCATGTGCCCAATCGTCACAGAAATGAAGCGAGCTGAGCAGATTCTCGAATGGCTGACCAAAAAGATGGACGAAAGATACTCGCTCCTGGCTCAGGCAAAGGTACGAAATATTGTCGGCTATAATAAACTCACTGAAGATGAGATTTACAAACGAGTTGGAGCCGAAACCGAAGAGCAGAAGGCCCGTACTCCTTCCAAATTGCCGTATCTGGTCGTTATTATCGACGAGCTGGCTGACCTGATGATGACTTCAGCTAAGGAAGTTGAAAGCTATATTGTCCGTCTGGCACAAAAGAGCCGGGCAGTTGGTATTCACCTGATATTAGCTACTCAGCGTCCGCAAGCAACCGTAGTAACCGGCCTGATCAAGAGTAATATGCCCGCCCGTATCAGCTTCAGGGTAGCGGCGAAAATGGACAGCCGTATCGTACTGGATACTAATGGCGCTGAAACCCTGCTGGGTCAGGGCGATATGCTCTTTTTAAGACCCGGCACCAGTGAACTTATCCGCTGTCAGGGTGCTTATATCAGTGATGATGAGATCAGTGCTATAACAACTTATCTCAAGGAAGTATCTCAGCCATCTTATAGCGCTGAGCTTATGCAGTTGAATAAACTTCAAGGCGATTCGGGCGAAAGAGATGAACTCTTTGACGAAGCTGTTAAGATAGTACTACAAACCAAGCGAGGCAGCGTCTCTCTGCTGCAAAGGCAGTTCTCTATCGGTTATGGCCGGGCCAGCAGGCTGGTTGACCAGATGGCAGAAGCCGGTCTGGTGGGCGAATATAAAGGCTCTCAGGCCCGTGAAGTGCTTATGACTTTACAGGAATACGAAAGCATTAAACGGCAGATGGAAATTGATGCCATTAATGGCTACTCTGATATGCAGGATGAGGTTGAAGTTAAGGCCTTAAAGGCCAAAGACCCAACTAAGCCAACTATCATACTTGATGATGAAGAAAACGAAGATGAACCTGATACGGTAATTGCCACTGATGCCACTACTACCGATGGTAAACCGGTACGCAATGGCGTAACCCTCAAATTGAGAAAAGACACTCAAAGCTCTGTACCTTTTGACGCAGACGAAGACGATCTGCAAGATGAAGATGAAGAGGAATTCATTGACGCTGTAACTTACCTCGAAGAAGAAGAAGAAGAGGAGGAGTACGAGGAGGTTGATGAAGAAGACCAGGAGTTAGCTGACGATGAAGAATATGAGGAAGACGAGGAAGAAGAAGATCAGGAGTATCTTGAAGATGAATATGAGGAAGAAGAACTGGAAGAAGACCCTCGCTGAAAATTGAAAGCAACGATACCGTAGTGAGTATAGATAAGTATTCTAATAATAGCTTGCTCACCCCGCCGCCCAGGCCGGGCCAGATGTGCTTCAAACTTATAGCCTGTGAAATCTATTATCGCGAGCTGTGTTTGGTTGCGGCTCAATCGCCGCATATCATTGATCTGGTATTCCTCTCCAAAGGGCTGCATGATATAGGCAGTCAAAAGATGCGTGCCAGATTGCAGGAAAATATTGACCTGACACCTGCGGATAAATACGATGCAATATTGCTTGCTTATGGACGCTGCAATAACGGAACAGTCGGCCTGTTAACTGGTAAACACAAACTTGTAATTCCCAGACTACATGATTGCATTGGTGTCCTTCTGGGCTCTGACTCCAGGCACCAGCAATGGTTTAGCGAACACCCGGGCACTTTTTATCGCAGTAGCGGCTGGATAGAAAGAGATTTTATACCCTCGGACTCGGTTATGTGCCAGTTAGGTCTGAACTTAACACATCAGGAAATTATTGAAAAGTACGGGGCCGATAATGCCGGGTTATTATTGACCAGATTGGTAACTGGACAGATACTTACACTGATATGGCCTATATTGACATGGGTATGGCTATCGATCAGGAATATATAGAACTCACTAAAAAAGAAGCTGAGCAGAAAAATCTCAACTTCCATCTGTTAGCCGGAGATATATCATTATTAAAGAATCTCGTTAACGGCAACTGGCCTGAAACCGATTTCCTTATTGCTGAGCCCGGCAGTATTATCCAGAGCAATGACAATGGGCTTGTTATTAGCTGTGACAGACTCTGATCCCGGAAGTATATATTTTCCAATATCTTATATATAGTTTCATATTT